>CAZGBW010000021.1:11575-15453 GCA_964523995.1 uncultured Victivallales bacterium
CATCCAATTCGGCACCGCGTTCGAGGAGCAGACGGCAGAAGTCCGTTCGTCCGTTGGCCGCCGCGACCCAGAGTGCCGTCCCGCCGCCGTCCTTGCGGGCGTCGACCTTCGCGCCGCGCTCCAGCAGCAGCTTGCCGGATTCCACATGGCCGTGCTGCGCGGCGAGCATCAGCGGACGCCATCCGCCTTCGCCTGCCGCCTCAATGTCCGCGCCCCGGTCCAGCAGCAAGGCGACCGTCTCCGCTTGGTCGCGCTCCGCGTTGTTGCAGGTCCGCATCAAAGGCGTGTATTGGTCGTTGTCGCGGACATCCAACTCCGCACCGCGTTCTAGCAGCATACGGCAGAACTCTGTTCTGCCCTTGGCCGCTGCAACCCACAGCGCCGTGCCACCATCGTTCTTCCGTGTATCTACTTTCGCGGCGCGTTCCAGCAATAGCTTGCCAGTTAAGATATGGCCGTGGGAGGCTGCCATCATCAGCGGCCGCCATCCGTCCTCATCTGCAGCCTCGACATTAGCACCCCGTTCGAGTAGGAGTCCGACTGTATAAGACTGGTCGCGCTCCGCATTGGCGGCGACATGCAATGCGCCAGTGCCATCCGCACGCGTGCGGTTGACATCGGCACCGGCAGCAAGGATATCCTTGACGGCTGAAAGGTTGCCCAACACCGCAGCGTTGAGGAGCTGTTGCCAACCGAAGTGAACGCCGGCGGCATCTCGACCTATAGTCTCCCCTGATTGTTCCAACTCACTCCAAACGGTTGGTGAACCGTTGGATTCCGCATCCTCGACCGTTTCGCTGATCTTGGCCCATCGGACTCCTGTTTCGCTCAGGCAGATCTCGAAGTTGGTCCGGATTCCCGCGTGATAAGGAAGCTGCAGCCCGGTCTTCTTCTTGTAGGCGGCAAGCAGTCGGAGCGATTCGCGGTAGTAGGGAATCGCATCCGAGTTCCGGTTCCAGGCACTCAGGAACATGGCGAAGTTGTTCAGGTCGGTCGCGATGTCGGGATGTCCCTCGGGCAGGCATTGGCGGTTGATTCCCAGCGCCTCACGGTAGAGGGGCTCAGCCTTTTCAAATTGCCCGCTCCGGCGCAGGGCCTCGGCCAGGTTGTTCATGGTCATGGACACGCTGGGATGGATACGCCCCAGCTTCTCGATCTGGTGCCGGAGCCTTTCCTCGAACAACGGAACGGCCTCGGCGTAACGTTCCAGAAAGGTCAGCGCGATTGCTCTCAGTCCCTTGAGTTCCGCAAGCCCCCGCCGGTAATCGATGTTGTGGGTCTCGGTCAGTTCTATCGCCCTTCCGAGAAGCTTCTCGGCCTCGGCGGGCTGGTCCGATGCGAGGAAAGTGCCGAGATGCTCAAGAGCCTTGGCCTGTGAGGAGGGGTCTCCCGAGGATTCCGCGCGTGCGAAGTCCTCCCGATATATTGTTTCCGCCTCGACCCGCCGCCCGCAATGGCGATAAACGAGGGCAAGGTTCGTTCGTAGACTCGCGAGTTCTCCTGCATTGATGTCGAGGTGCGGTTCTTTCGAAATACGGTCGCGGCAGCGTTCGAGCAGGGTTCGGGCTCCTTCGTAATCGGCCAGACCGTCGAGGCGATTGCCAAGATCCAAGGCGAGTTTGAGGGTGCCCGCAAAGTCGCAAGCGATCAGGTGCTCGACCACCGCTCGCAAGGGCGGAATTTCCCATTGGTTCTCCGGCATGTGAAACAAGTCGCGCAACCGCAACAGGCGTTTCAGGAGATAGGCGATCAGGGCCTGGTGGCGTTCCGATTCGCGTTCCCGGGCACGCTGCCGGAGAATCTCGCCGACCAACCGGTGCATGCGAACCAGACGGATGGCACCGTTGGAGTCGAGAGAGGAATCTCGCGACGAGGAGAAGAGCCTCCAGCCGGAGAGACGGCGCACCGCCCGGTGCCACGGGTCGGGATAACCCGGCTTGGCCGGGCTGGCCAGAGACGGGGTCTCGACCGCGAGCAGGTCTTTTATCCAAGGAAGCACCACGCAATCAGGCGGCAGCAGGGCTGCCCACTCCAGTGCTCCGGTCTCGACGGCATCCAAGCGGCTGAGCATGGGCAGGATGACAGCCGACAACTGCTTCCCGCGGTGGCGGATGGAGGTTGCAACCCCATCCGATGTCTCTGCTGCTACGGCGTCGGTCGCTGCCACCCCTTCTTCGCGCAGGCGTGCGAGAAAATCCTCGAACCCGACCTCGCCCGCGTGGATTCCGAGGAAAACCGCAGCCGCTTCGATGGCCAGCGTGAAACCGCCAAGATCCATTGTGATGGTGTGGGCGATCGCCTCGTCCTCCGGATTCGCAAACCGACCGCCGGGTTGGTGGGAGCGGATGAGATCCACGGCGTCCCTCACCGGTAGCTCGTCGAGGGAGACAAAGTCGCATTCCGGGGTGTTCTTTCCAAGGTCTGCTGGTCCGAGACGGGTCGTCGCCAGGACGTGGAGCCAATCCTCGGCCGGAAGCCTCGCCAGTTCGGCTTGCGAGAGCATGGCCGGCTCGGAGACATTATCGAGAATGATGAGGCAAGCAGGACGGGCCGGATTACCTTTTGGCGAGTTCTTCACTCCGTCCCCGTGCGTGAGTTCGCGTAGGCGTGCCAGAACCCGGGGCAATCCGGCCGTCGGCTCCCGCTTCGTTCTAGGCGTATTCTTCACTCCGTCCCCGTGCGTGAGTTCGCGCAGGCGTGCCAGAACCCGGGTCAATCCGGCCGCAGGATCCCGTTTCTCCTCCGGGGACAGGTCGATGTCAAGCGGGCCGATCAACTGTTGAAAAGCAGAGTGGAGGTCGGCGATACCCTCACACTCCAAGGTCCAACGCCCTCCCGGGTAGTCGCATGCATAGGCATGGGCATACTCCACCGCAAGAGCGGTCTTGCCGATACCGCCCAATCCGTGGAGGGCGGCGATCACCCCCATGCGGCCCATGGAGAGGGCTTCGCGCAAGCGGCGAATCTCCTCATGCCGCCCGATGAAGTGCTGGTTGTGGCGGGCGACCAGCCCGATCGCTCTCTCGGCTCGCTCGGCCATATCGAGGCGGTCGGAGATTGACAGGCTTAGAGCCTCCATGCGGCTACGAACATCCACCCCGCGCAGAGCTTCCGCCCCGCTCCGGCTCCATTCCCGCAAGTCAACGAATTGCCGCCGCTTCATGTCGTCGAGCCATTCCTTGGCCGCCGATGCGAGCGACCCTGACTCGAACCCGGGCACCTCGGCAAAGTAGATCGGCGCGATTCCCCGTCCTGTCAGCGACTGTCCCTGTTCGTGCCTCAGGTATTGCTCCCATTCCCATCGGCAGTATTCGCTGGCGAAGTAGTTGGGAGAAAGGAATGCCAGAAGGAGCCGCGAATGCCGCAAGCCTTCGAGCAAGCGATGGCTCCAGTCGTCCATCGAGTGGATGGCTTCACGGTCGAAAAAGATGTGAAGATCACTGGAAGTGAATCGCCGGTGTTCCGCAATAATTCCCTGTACGAACGCATCGATGAAGCCTGTGTGATCTGCACCAGGCTGATTGTCCCGGCGAGCGTATGAGATGAAGAGATCGTAGTTTTCTGTTGGCTTCATAGTAGTATTCCTCATAGGATTTTGCGTTGTTCTGGATACTACTGGAATGGGGGTAGATTGGAGCCACGCGCCTTGTCGCGCTCGACCGCTACGTCGCCGGGGGAGGAGATGAAGATTCGGATGGTTTTCATAGGGGACTCAAGGTTCTTCAAGCAGGAAATCCGCCAGATTCTGGCGGCGGATGCCGCCGATATCCTCGCCGAAAGCGGTGTCCATGCTGATCACGCATTTCGGGTAGTTGTCGGAGATGTCGCGCAGCACCCCGAACTCGCGCTCGACGACCTGGGGAGAAGCAAGCAGGTAG
>CAZGBW010000022.1:0-15376 GCA_964523995.1 uncultured Victivallales bacterium
GCACCACAACAACCCGCTTTCTTCACCACCGGCGCAAGGCCGGTGGGATCGTCAACATCATGCACCGAATCGCAGATGCACCCCGCTGGTGTACCCCGTCTGTTTCCGGCTTTTTTCCGGCGGCGGCTTGTGCAATAGTGTGCGAATGGAGAAATGGTTTCCTTTCCTGGACGACATGCGTGGCTACGGCATGCGGCTGCTTCGCGCGGACGCGCTGGCGGGGCTGACGGTGGCGGTTTGCACTGCGCCGCAGGCGCTGGCCTATGCCATGGTTGCCGGCGTACCCCCGGTCCACGGCTTGTACGCAGCGGTGGTCATGGGGATTGTCGCCGCGCTCTGGGGCAGCTCGGCGTATCTCAACACCGGACCGACGAATTCAGCGGCCATCCTGTTCGCCTCCGCCCTGGCCGGATGCGCCGTGGCCGGAGCCGATCCGGTTGCCGCCGGTTTTGTCGTGTGTATCCTGGCCGGTATCCTCAAGCTCTCCATGGGGTTCCTGCGTCTTGGCAAGCTGACCGAGTTTATTCCCGAACCGGTCCTGCTCGGCTTCACCGTGGGCTCCGGCATCCTGATCCCGCTGTACCAGTTTCATCATCTGCTTGGCATCCCGCGCCCCGAGGCCGCCGGGGCCACCGGGCGCGTATGGGAGCTTGCCGGCAACCTGGGAAGCGCCACTCCCGGCGCGCTCGTGTTTGGCATTCTCACGATCGCGCTGATGTTCTTTTTCGGAAGGCACAAGCGCCGCGGCCCCCTGGCGCTGCTGGTCGTTGCCGCCGTCACCGCCCTGGCCGAGGCCGCCGTCCGGATGGCTCCCGCACTGCAAACCCTCCGTGTTGGCGACATTCAGCAGATATCGGGAGGCTTCCCCTTCCCCGCATGGGTATCCGCGCCGCCAGCTATGTGGCAAGGGCTGCTGCTGCCATCGGCCCTGATCGCGCTCGTCGGCCTGGTCGAGGCTGTCTCGATCGGCAATTCGCTTGCACTGCGTCACGGCAAGTCGCTCGATTTCAACGCGGAATTCCGCGGACAGGGGCTGTCCATGCTGGTATCCGCCCTGTTCCGGGGGTTTCCGGGATCGGGCTCGTTCAGCCGCTCGGTGATGACCGAGCAGGCGGGCGGGGAAACCCGCTTCGCCACGGTGTTCTACGGACTTTTCACCGCCCTGGTGCTGACGGTGCCGGGGCTTCTGAACCGGATTCCGCTGTGCGTGCTGGCTGGCCTGCTTGTCCATATCGGATGGCGGCTCATTGATACACACCGGATGCGCCAGGTCTGGAACACCTCGGTGACGGATTCGGCCTCGATGCTGATCACCCTGGGGGTGATGCTGTTCCTCAAAGTCGAATACGGGATCTTCGCCGGGGTCCTGGCCGCCTTTCTCCTGCATGCCTACCGGACGCGCGAGCTGCGGCTGGCGGAACTGGTTCCCGATGGCGCGGGCGGATTCCGCGAACTGCCCTATGCGCCCGGCGTCGCGCATGAGGCTTCGGACGTCCTCGTGCTCGATGCCGGTGGCGACTTGTTCTTTGGCGTTTCCTATCTGCTGCGTGCACGCCTGCGCGAGGTGCTCGAAACCCAGCAGCCGCTCTACCCGGTACTGCGGATGCGGCATACCTTCACCGTGGATTATGCCTGCTGGAACGTCATTTTCGATTTTGCCGAAGCCGTCAAGCGCCGGGGAGGCGAACTGTATATCTGCGGATCCGGGATGGATGTCGCCGCGCTGGTTCGCAAGGTCGGACTCAAGGATGTTGTCGAGCCCCGCCAGATCTGCTCCCGGACCGATGCGGTATTCCGCTCGCTTCGCACGACGCTCGGGGTGATCCGCGATCGGCTGGATTCCGACGCCAGGCTCAGTTCCAAATGGATCTGCGCCTTCTCGGAGCAAGGGGGATGGGAACACCGCGACGGGGTGGGCTCGGGAATCTAGTGCACGATCCACCACGTCGGGGAAGAGCCGCTGCTGAAACGCCACAAGAAGGAGTCTTACGGCGACGAGGGTCCTAACGGCAAGATCGACCGCTATAACAGCGCCATGCGCAATCTGGCGAAGGAGAAGAAGGTGCGGGTGGCCGACTTTGCAGCGGTCGTGGCCGGCACCGCCCCGCAGGCGGGAAAACTCGTCAGCGCCGATGGCGTGCACCTGACATCCTCTGGCCACAAGGCGCTCGCGGAATGCTTCTTCCTAGCCAGTGAGATCAAGGGACCCGCCACGATTGTCTGCCTCGGGGACAGCGTCACCTGGGGCGCTGGCGTCAAAGGCTCAGGAACGACGACGGGCGAGACGTATCCGGCCTACCTGAGCCGGATCCCGATCGGCGACCAGTGATCCCGTCCGGCAACGCAACCCGCCCCGGAGTGCGCCATCGGCGACTACGGATCACGAGGGGGCGTCATCATCGTCGAGCGTCAGACTTCCTGATCTCGCCGGAAAATGACTTGGCACTTTTCTGTGCGCCGCCCACCGGGTTCATCCCGGTGGAGGCAAACGTTTTTTAAGGAAAACGGCGCTTTTATCAACTTTCTTCACCACCGGCACAAGGCCGGTGGGATCGCATAATGTGCCAACTCATTTTCCGAATAACCACGCAAACGCCCGTCGAGATCAGGCAGTCTGAACTTCTCATGGCAGTTCGCGAGCCATGCGGGTTTCAATCAGCCCGCCCAGTCGGCACAGAGCAGTTCCGCCTGGGCGAGCACCGTTTTGACGGCCTCCTCTTGCAGATCGGGCGGATAGCCATACCGGTTGAGAATACGCTTCACCATGACCTTGATCTTGGCCCGCGCGCTTTCGCGGAGTGTCCAGTCTATGGTGACACTCTTGCGCACCTGCGTAATCAGCTCAGCGGCAATCAATTTCAGCTTATCATCCCCCATGGCCTTCACGGCGGATTCATTGGCGGCAAGAGCGTCATAGAAGGCGACTTCGTCATCCGTCAGCCCGAGACTCTCACCGCGTTTGGTGGCGGCGTCCAGTTCCTTGGCGAGGGCGATCAACTCTTCGATCACCTCCATCGTGGAAATGGCGCGGTTATGATAGGCATTGAGTGTCTTCTTCAATTTGTCGCTGAAAAGCTGGCTCTGCACAAGGTTGCGCCTGGAGCGGACCTTGAGTTCGTCCTTGAGTAGTTTTTCAAGCAGTTCGGCGGCGACGTTCTTATGCTTCAACCCGCGCACTTCCGCAAGGAATTGGTCACTCAGGATCGAAATGTCAGGTTTTGGCAATCCGGCGGCGGTGAAGACGTCGATCACCTGTCCATCGGTGGTGATCGCCGAGCTCACAAGCTGGCGTATCGCGGCGTCGATCTGTTCGGGCGTCTTCCTGTGGTTGATGCTCTGCTTGTTTAGCGCGGCTTGCAGGGCCTGGAAGAAGCTCACGTCGTCGCGGATCTCTGTGGCGTCGTCGCTGGCGGCGCAGAGGGCAAAAGCACGGGATATTTCCGTCACCACCTGCACCCAGCGTTTCTTGCCGTCTTCCTGTTCGAGGATGTGCTCCTGGCCGGCAGGGATGAGGGCGAGACGTTCGGCAGATTTACCGGTTGTCCATTTGTCCCAGTTGAACTGGTGCAACATGTCGCAGGCGATGCCGTGTTTCTCCAGCAACACGGCGATGGCTTGCTTCGTGTCGAAGGTCGGGTCACCTTTGCCGCCGCTCTCGGTGTAGATGGCGAGGGCGTGTTTGAGTTGGTCGGCAAGGCCGAGGTAATCGACCACCAGCCCGCCGGGCTTGTCACGGAAGACGCGGTTCACGCGCGCGATGGCCTGCATGAGACCATGGCCCTGCATCGGCTTGTCGGCATACATCGTGTGCAGGCAGGGCGCATCGAAGCCGGTCAGCCACATGTCGCGCACGATCACGATGCGGAACGGGTCCTTGCTGTCCTTAAAGCGGTTCGCCAGCTTACGGCGCTTGTCCTTATTGCGGATGTGCGGCTGCCAGTCAGGGCCGTCGTCGGCGCTACCGGTCATCACCACCTTCACCACGCAGGTTTTGGACTTCTCGGCTTCTGCGTCATCGTCTTTTGTGCTGGCCCACTCAGGCCGCAGGGCGATGAGTGCGTTATAGAGGTCCACGGCGATGCGGCGGCTCATGCAGACAATCATCGCCTTGCCGTCCATTGCCTCCACGCGTTTCTCAAAATGCGTCACCAGATCGGCGGCGATGAGCGCGACACGTTTCGGATCTCCCACCAGCGCCTCTAGCGCGGCCCACTTGGTTTTGAGCTTTTCCTTCTTCGTCAGCTCTTCGCCCTCGGTGATCTCCTCAAAATCCGCGTCGATTTTCGGGAGTGCGGCGGCGTTAAGGGCGAGCTTGGAAATACGGCTCTCGTAGTAGATCGGAACCGTGGCCTTGTCGGCGACCGCGCGTTGGATGTCATAAATGCTGATGTAATCGCCAAAGATCGCCCGCGTATTCGCGTCCGTCTTGTCGATGGGTGTGCCGGTGAAACCGATGAAACTCGCATACGGCAGCGCGTCGCGCATGTGCCGAGCCAAACCGTCGATGAGATCGTACTGACTGCGGTGCGCCTCATCCGCGATCACGATGATGTTACGCCGCTCGCTCAGGCTGGGCATCTGGATGCCCTTTTCCGGCAGAAACTTCTGGATCGTGGTGAAAACCACGCCGCCACTCGCCACAGCCAGCAGATTACGCAGCTCTTCCCGGTTCGCCGCCTGCACCGGTGTTTGGCCGAGAATGTCCACGCAGCGTTGGAACTGACCGAAAAGCTGGTCGTCGAGATCATTGCGGTCGGTCAGCACCACCAGCGTCGGGTTCTGCATAGCTGGCTCGCGTATCACTCGTCCGGCGAAGAAGAGCATGGAGAAACTTTTGCCGCTGCCCTGGGTGTGCCAGACTACGCCCGCGCGACGGTCGCCCGGTTTACCGCCGTGCATCCGGCCCGCCCAATAGGTACCCGCGTCTTCACGCACGCCCTTGCCGGGCAACTGCATGCCGCTGGCGCGCACTGTTTCCTCCACCGCCGCGTTAACCGCGTGGAACTGATGATAGCCCGCGATGATCTTGTGTAGCGCCCCCGTGTCCGGATCCTCCTCGAAAACGATAAAGTGGTGCAGCAGGTTCAGAAACCGCTGCCGGTCGAACACCCCGCGCACGAGCACTTCCAGCTCCAGGGACGTCTTTGGCGCGTCGCCCTCGCCATCAATCGTGCGCCAGACCTTGAACCACTCCTGATTCGCGGTAAGGGATCCTATGCGGGCCTGTAAGCCGTCGCTCACCACCAGAGCCGCGTTATAGTGCAGAAGCGTGGGAATCTCCGCCTTGTAGGTCTGTAGTTGCCGATAGGCCGACCAAATATCTGCATCCTCATCCGCCGCATTCTTAAGCTCGATCAGCCCCAGCGGGAGACCGTTGACGAAGACCACGATGTCCGGCCGCCGGTTGTGCTGTCCTTCGATTACCGTGAACTGGTTCACCGCCAGCCAGTCGTTTGCGCGAACATCGTCAAAATCCACCAGCCGCACATGGTCGCCCGCGATGCTGCCATCGGCTCTGGGGTATTCAACTGAAATACCATCGCGCAGCATCCGGTGAAAAGTCCGGTTCGTCTGAGAAAGCGAGGGCGTCCCCACCCGGAGCACCTTGCGCAAAGCCTCTTCCCGTGCGTCCTCGGGAATGGCAGAGTTAAGCCGCCAGATGGCCTCGCGTAAGCGCCCTACCAGCACCACCTCACCAAACGAAGCGCGCTCCGCCGCCGGTTCACCGGGAGCAAGATGCGGCCCGTTCCCGATGGCATAGCCCAGCTCCCCGAACCATTCGAGGGCGGCGTCTTCGACGATGGATTCGTTTAGGCTCATGGCTGGGATTGGTTCACGCGGAGGCGCGGAGACGCGGAGGTGGGAAGATTGTTGACGATGCGGTGGAGACCTTCTTTGAGCGTCGCGGCTCCGAAGTTGATGAGCAGGCCGACGGGAAGGTTCATCAGGCGGAGGTAGGTCAAGACTTGCTTGCTGTGAACGGGCGCGATTTTTTCCACCGACTTGAGTTCCACGACTACGCGGCCTTCCACGAGCAAATCGGTGCGGAAACCTTCCTCAAAAACCATCCCGTCGAATTCAAACCGAATGACCTTCTGCCGCTCGACCTGGAATTCCCGCTTTTCCAACGCCCGAGCCAGCACCACTTCATACACTGACTCCAGCAGCCCTGGTCCCAACTCCATGTGAATCTTGAGCGCCGCGTCCACGATCGCCCCCGTGATGTCATCCAGTTCCTTCATGGCTTCTTCCTCCGCGTTCTCCGCGCCTCCGCGTGAGTCTCATCCCCTTTCTCTGGCAGTTGCTTAAGCATCCGGTCGAAGTCCGATTCGAACAGCCGATCCTGCACGATGCGGTATTTCTCGAACTCACTCTCGGCGTGGGCTTTTGCCAGTTCCGCCGACACTTTGCCCGCGTCCTGTAGAATGTCCCGATCCCAGAGTCGGAGGAACCCACTCAAACGCTTTTCCCAGTCCTCCATGGTCATCGGGATTTTCCGCATCGCCTGCATCTCGGCCATGTCGAGGTAGGCGGAGACGATGCGCTGCATCTGGCCCATTTCGGAGTCCGAGAGGTAGTTCTTGGCGATGGAAACGTCGTAGCGTTGGATTTTCCCTCTCGGCGCAGCCTCCCACGTCGTCAGCCCCATGTTTTGTTTTTGATGGTCGGCGCGATCCACGATCACCTCAGCCGCCGTCTGGCCGTGCACGGCGAAGTGCATCTTGTTTTGGACTGCCGCGAAAAATCGCTTCGTGGCGGTGGCGGACGGATCGTAATCCAGCGCGGTGGCATAGATGTCCGTGATCTTCTGGTAGAACTTCCGCTCGGAAAGCCGGATTTCCCGGATCTTCTCGAGCTGCCGCTCGAAAAACTCATCCGTCAGGATGCCACCTTGCTTGAGGCGCTCGGCATCCATCGTCCAGCCCTGGATCGTGTAGTCCTTCACGATCTGGTTGGCCCATTTGCGGAACTGGACGGCGCGCTCGTTCTCGATCTTGAAGCCCACGGCGATGATCGCTTGCAGGCTGTAGTGCTCCACGGATCGCTCAACCTGGCGGCTGCCTTCGGTTTGAACGATTAAGTATTTCTTAACAGTTGCCTCCGGATCCAACTCGTTGTCGCTGAAAATGCGCTTCAGGTGCTGGTTGATGGCGGGCACCGAGACATCGTAAAGCGCGGCCATCATCTTCTGTGTCAGCCAGACGTTCTCGTCCTCGTAACGCATCTCGACACTGGCCTCCGAATCGCCTCCAGCCGCCACAAACGTCAGGTATTCCGCCGCCGACGAGCGGACGAGGGAGACTTCGGCCTTCTTCGTGGTGCGACCGACGGGTGTGGGTTTCTTTTTGGTCATGGGTTCAGTCTCTCCCGGTAGGTGATAAATCGCCCCTCGACCTACCGAATTGTCATCATTCTGTTTCGCTCAGAGCGTTTTCTCTTTGTTGCCATGCTTGTCCAGAATTAGCGTGTATCCTGTTGATAATGGCAACTTTTACACTAATTCACCAATATTTCCAGAAAATCAATAATGGCACTTGACCATTGGCGACAACTTTCAGAGACTCAGCCCAGCTCGTCAACCACGAGTTGAAGGAGTAACGAGGCCGTTCCGCAAGGGGCGGCCTCAGCTTTTTCGGGTGGCACAGAAACAAATAACTGGCGCACCCAGCCACGCTCGTCCCGCCTAATCTGCCCGTGCCCAATGGCGTAGCCCAGCGCCCCGACCTGTCCGCCGCAGCCTTGGCGAAGGAGGAACCACTCGAGCGCGGCATCTTCAACCGTTGCCTCATTCAAACTCATAAGACCTCCCTCTCCTTCTGGGAGAGGGTCGGGGTGAGGGTGCGTAGCTTGGATTCGTTCAAACTCATTCGCTACCCCTCGGCGCATTGATCTGGTTTTCAAGTTTTCCTAGATCTTGCATCAGATCATCGAAAGAAGGAACCAATCCAAATAGCATCACCTGCATCTGCTTGTAATCATCCGCCAACGCCTTGAGGTTGTGTTCTGCCGGAAGCAGTCGCAGGGTCGGTGGGCACGACAACTCGTAGTGCGCCCATGACGTCGGATAAAACCTGGCTTTGAATTCCGCCACCGTGTGGAGCAAATCCAGATCAGACAATGCGGCCATTTTTACGGCGGGGTCTGCCGCCATCATGACCAGATCGTAGTAATGGCGGGAATAACGAGCAGGAAATGGCTTTGTTTCGGGGCGGAAGGCCTCGGCGTGAAGAATGGTTGCCTTCTCCCAAAACGTGCGCTCTACTTTTATCGTGTTAACAAAACAAGACGGGGTGCTAAACAGAGCAGGGAAAGCCTCTGCCGCATAGGACCGTATTTCGTAACGTGCATTGGGAATCCACAGCGCCAGCGGGCCGATCTCAAGCCGGATTTCCGGGCGGATATAGCCAGCGTCGAAGCTGGACGGGTACTTGATGTTGATAACATCCGGTGCCTCCGTTTCAATCTCTGCTCGGCAATAGCCTTCCATCAATCTCTTAACCTCAGGAAGAAAAGTTGTCTTGATGTATTGCCGTGAGAGTTGCGGAATCATTTTATTGAACTGATCCTGCTTCGTTTTGGAGCGTAAAAGGTTAGGGTTTTCGGTTACGACCTCGTTCCAGTTTAAGATCAGATCAATATCTTCGGAGAAACGACGAATTAGGCCGAACACCTTGGAAAGTGACGTCCCGCCCTTGAAAAGGATCTTGCCTGCCAGCAGATCGGATTCAAAAAGCTGCCTCAGCACCCAGACCACCCAGAAATCCTTTTCCACAACGCCGGGAGACAACTTCAGCACGGCTGCGCTTTCCGTGAAAAGCGCGACTCTCGCCTGTTCAGAATATTTCGCGATTTTATCCACGGCCGTCTCCCTCGCAGATTTTTCGGATCAGCTCATAGATCCAGTCAGCGACAACAGGCGCGTCTCTCAGGACCTGCTGGCGCTCTGCTTCCGTAAATGCGTTTCGGAACCCGACTATCATCATGTCGTCAAATTGGCCACGTCCTAGGGATCGGATTGCCTGAACCATCAATGAGGTTTTCGGCTTCAGTTTCATTTCCTTGAGCGCCGTGTTTTTGAAGTGGATCGACCAGGGACCCGCCTTGACCGTTTTGGTTGGGCCGTCGCTCAGATAGAGGATTTTTGCGGGGACTTGGGTTGAGAGCCCGAGTAGATTCAACGCTGCCGCTCCAGACGGGCGGATCGTCCAACCGGACTTTCGGGCAATCGCCCATGCCACTTGATCAAAATCGGGACTGAGGTTTCTTTTCAGCAGCTCACTATAGCCGGGGTAGTCATAGATACCGCGGCAAACACGGCGGATGGTTCCCTCTTCCGCTAGGCGCATCAGCCCAATACGGATAGATCCATCGCTGCCGAGTCCGGCAAAATCGACCTTGGAAAAGGCCCACCCCCTCCCATGTCCGTATATTCGATTAACTATCTTTACTTGAATGGTTTGCATACCGACTATTCCCATATTTCAGTAACAAAATATACCCATTATTTGTTACAAGACAAGCAAATCATTCGGCTGGTTTTCAAAGCCCGCGCTCGATTCCCCACATCAAGCGCCTCCCGTATCGGGTCGTTCGGCTTTCGGAACGTATAACTGGCGCGCGGATTGAGTATCTTCTTCTTTGCCATGTTCGTCCTGAGTTAACGCTGTTCCTGTCCGCCGCAGCCTCGGCGAAGGAGGAACCATTCGAGGGCGCATTGTCGACGATGGATTCGTTCAAACTCATAAGACCTCCCTCTCCTTCTGGGAGAGGGTTGGGGTGAGGGTGCGTAGCTTGGATTCGTTTAGGCTCATGCTGTGTGGCTCCATGGAGTAGCGCCAAAATGGCGGGATGTTTGGCGGGATTCACAAAAATACACGGGGCCGGGGCCTCCTGAATCCCGACACTTTGTCGGGATTATTGTCGGGATTCGGTGTCATGGCTGAAGAACCTCGTAGTGAGTTGCCGGGCCACGACCCACGCGCCGAAGCAATCCGACATCCTGCAGCTTCTTCAAGACGCGTTGCGCTTTGCGTTCATCGAAGCCCATCTGCGCAATCAATTCGGAACTGCTCACCGATTGGCGAGCGGAGATCAATTCCCATGCTGCCTTGGCGTCCTCGTTCAAAGTTTTCAACACATCCGGCCCCAAAGCCTCCACCGCTGCCCGTGCGTGACGATAAATCGTCAGGTTCAAATACAACCCGTCAAACGAATACCTCGGCACGGGCAACCCGTGCTTCGACGCGGCTTCTCCGAACGTCTTCATTCCAAAACCGCGCCCTTCCACCAGCTTCGTTCCGCCGAAGGCAAACTGCAGCTTGGGGTTTCGATTATACATGGGGGCGGTGAAGTCCTGCATTTGCTCCAAGGTGATCGGCAGGAGCGGAGCGCCCGGACTGCGCACGGTGACCTTGTCCGCCGTCACCACCAGATGACACGTCGCGCCCGTCAGGTCGTAATCACGATGCACCAACGCGTTGATCACCGCCTCGCGGACCAGCTCGAATGGCAGATTAGTTCGTTCCGCACGCGTCATCCGGCTGCGATCAATCACGTTTGGCAGCTTCGGCCGCAGCCACTTCGCCATTGCATCGGGGATCAGGATCGTCGGGCCGTCGAAGTTCTTAATTTCGTGCGTGCCATCGGGATACTCGATCGTCACGTTCAGGCCCGCATGGTGCAGCACCTCACGCGGTGCTTTCCCGAAGAGCAATAAACCAAACCCGGTCGGCACCCGCTTTGATCCCCGCCGAACGAGCAATCCTTGGCGCTCCAAGCGCTGAAGAAACTCGTCTGAAACCGTCTTATCCGGGATCTTCGTTCGCATGCGATACCGGGCCAGAGCGCCGAGGGCCAAATCCGCCACACCCACACCGGCCAGCGCCCCGTCCCACTGCGAAAGCGGAACCGGCTTGCCCGCCTTACCGTCCTTGGATTCCGCCGCCCGTTTCAAGGCTTGCGCGATGAACTCCTTGTTTACCGCGCGAATCTGCTCCTGCAAATCGAGGTCGAAAAGGTGAACCTTCACCCCGCTCTGCTCCAGATACCGAATGCCCTGCCGGTCTACCGTTGGGTCAGGGTCTTCGATTCCCACCCAGACCTCGGCAATCCGTGCGTTGATGATCCGCTCCGCACAACCCAGTTTCGGATGATTCCGCGCTCCCGGCGCACAAGGCTCCAGCGTCGCAAAGAGGACCGAACCATCCAGGCGTTCGTCCCGGTGTTTGCGCTCCAGCAACGTGTATTCCGCGTGGTCGCCGTGACGAAGTTCTCCGCGATATGCCGTGTCCACCGTTCCATCCGGCTTCCACAGTACCGCGCCCACCTGCGGACTCGCCTTTCTGTCGTCGCGCGGCTCCTTGATAGATTGCCTCATCACCTCGACGGCTTTCTCCATCAGTTTGCGCGGGTCGTATTTCATTTTTGCATCCATAGTGGTTTGAATATGTGTTAGCAGGCAGAAGCGACCGTGGCGATGGTGGCTATTGTCATCCTCGTCACTCTCGCCGTCGTCGTGCTGCTCACGTTGCTGTTCATGATCTTATTTCCTGCACGTTCAACGCCCCGCTCAGCAGCTTCGGCAGCAGCGTGTCGCGGAGGGAGGCGAGTGAACGGGATTCTTTGGAATTCGCTTGAATGCGGGCGAACAACGGCGAGACGGTGCGGTCGAATGCCTCGGCTACGCGGATGTCGGGCACGACGAGCGGATACCTCTCGGAGAAAATAGCGAAGGCAAAGTTCTTGATGCCCGTAGTGCCGGTCTCGAATTGGAAAAGTTCACCGGCGTCGTAGAGCCGCCGCAGCCAGAGATAGACAAACTTGGAGAGAGCAGGCGAGTTGAGCTTCACGATGCGGCAGAAGTTGGACGCGACCAACGGCTGGCCGAGGCTTTGGAGGAGAGCATCGGAGGCCAACACCGGCCGGCCCGTGCATTGCGTCGGGCTGCCGCCGGAGATTTCGATAGCGAGGTCGCCGTCGGCGAGTTGCCGCTTCTCGACGCTTGATGGCTTGAGGAACCGCGTCGGCATCTTCCCAACGCCACCGCTTTGCAGCGATGGGATGTCCGCACCGCGAATGCAATAGCACGAGACAGTCTCATCGTCGGTCGGTTCGGTTGCGCCCCAGTCACCACCGATGACAAACTTGGTCAGCGCATCCAGTACTCCCACTCTCCACCCCTTCGGGATATGGCCGAGCTCGGATTCTTGGAAGCAATCGGGGAAGAGTGCGGCGGTTGCGGGTTCTAGCGCGAAGCGCCCCTCACCCAAGCCTGCGGCACCCTCACCCTCCGCTGCGTTCCTCCCTCTACCTTTGGGAGAGGATGGCCGAAGGCCGGGTGAGGGTTGATTTCGATCCATGTTCGCCCGAACTGGATCAAAATCAATAAACCACGATTGGAACAGCGCCCGCGCCATCGCCTCCAGCGTCGCGTTCATCCGCCGGTTCAACTCGATCTTGTCGTCCAGCGCCCCTAGCACCGCCGCGATGGCTTTTTGCTCGGCGAGGGGTGGGAGCGGAAGTTCGAGCGTCGCTACTTGGTCGAACGTGATTTGAGGGAATGTGCCAGAGCGAGATTCAGCAAGATGCTGGAGCCACTTCGTAATCTCGGAGCTTGTCAGGAACTGGTAGAGGAACTTCGGGAACAGGCGGTCTTGTTTTGCGCGGATGACCATCAGTTTGGTCGAGACGACGAAGTCATCCGCGTCTTCTTCGACGTAGGCCCAGCGTCCGTTCGCGGGCCTTATCTCGCTGAACAAGATGTCGTGCTTACGAATGGATTTCTTCGCTTGGCCCGGCCAATCCTTGACTGCCGAGTAAGTGCGATGAAGGAACTTGCCGTGGAGAATGTCCGACGTGTTCAGGAAAACGAGCTGCTCTTTGCCGAACTTGTGAGTGTCGGAAATCGAGGAGGCTAATTCACCAACCTGCGTGATGGGATAATCACCCGCCATAACCCATCCCCCTCAGGTTTGCTTTGATGGCAATGCTGGCTTGGGGCCGGCAACCCTCACCCAGCCTCTCCCACAGGGAGAGGAGTTTCGCGCTTTGGGTTTGGTGAGCCGTGTTCATTGGAATCCGAGTCCTTTCAGGTTGGCTCGGATTTGCTGCTCCAGTTTCGCGGACTCGGCGAACCCACCTTCGCCAAGGCTACGGCGGGCAGGTTGGGCGTGCAGTTCGGCGACGAGGCGCGGTATCTTTTCCTCAAAAGTTATCATGCTGCGCCTCCGGCGAAGGGGATGTTTGCGCGGTGGGTGTTGTCGTATGGGCCGCCGCGTGCAACAGGTAGGCGATGTATTTGTTTTGGACATCGAGAGCTAGGGCCTGGCCTTCTAGCAATTTGTCTATATGGTTGTCATCCAGAGCGAATTTATCCCCACCTAAACGATGGCCAAATGGTGTTTCAACGCCATTTGAGGCATCCATCGTCTCTGTGACGTGTGCAATCGTGCTGCGCGTAGGCACCGATTCCCTGGTCGCGGGGTCAGGCCAACAGCAGCGCAGTTTATGCAACCACGGGGAATGCCCGGCCCGACGAACGGGCGTGTAACGATCCAGCACGCTTGCCAGTTCTTGAAGGTCTGGAGAAATCCAGCCCAACAATTCCAAAATGGCGAAATGCTGATCATCCAGATCCGTCCAATGGATAATCCGCTCGTGGTGAAACACGCGATTTCGTAAATCACGAATGCCACTGAGCCGAATATCTAAAGATTTCATCGACTGTTCACGCTTAGGAGCTCTCTTAAATACGTTGTGGGATAGCGCGTAGCCTATGCCTGTTCTGGCGTGCTCATTGTTGAAAAAACCCGTCCAGAAGCCGAAATGTAGCTCAGCCACCAATCTTCCCGGTGTTGCGGGTTTATTTTTCTTTTGTAGTTTCGATAGTCCTTCTTTAAGCTGTTGCTGCTGCCATTCGGTAAGCCCATTAATTGTGTTATACCATTCATCCGAACCCTCGCGGTTACTCAGGGCTGAATGGATGGCGTTTCGCAGGGCAATCTCAACAATCTGGAGAGGGGAGTAAAGCGTTTCGCAAAGTGCCATATTCCATAAATATCTAGCCAAGGCGATTGCATGCGATGCATTATCCTGGCGATAGACACCTAAACGCTCGGTGGCTAGGGCCGACTCGACTCCTCTAAAAAAATCAAGATTCATGCTTGCATTGCCTCTGCCGGGTGGTGTAACGTTTGCGCCGTTGACCCCGGACTCCCTTCCTCTTCCCTTGTGGTAGATAGGCGCCGGGGTTTCTTTTTTGCTGACTCACCCGCCATAAACCACCCCTCTATTCTTCGAACCCTCACCCCGACCCTCTCCCAGGGGGAGAGGGAGTGTGTGCGGTTCGGCGACGAGGCGCGGCATCTTTTCATTGTGGTGTTTCATGATGCGACCTCCTGTTGCTGTGCTTCCTCGGTGTCCCACATGTCGCGGTAGGCATAGACGTAGGTGGCGGTGGCGGCAGGATCAATGTCGTAGTAGTAGCGGCAGAGGGCTTTGAAAAGGGCTAGGCCTTCGGGGATGCAGGCGCAATCGAGCAGGTGATCGAGGGTGTGCTCGATCTCGTTCACGTCCTGTGAGCGGCGGTCGATGAGGTCGTGAACGATGGGGGTGTAGGCGGCGGCCGCTTGCCGGTGAAGATCATGCAGGGTGGCCGCGAGGGAGTGTAGTTTCGCGAAGCCGGGGTCGCCCGTGGGGGATGCAGGTTGGCTGTTATTTCTAACCGTCATACCCGACCTCCTTGCCGCGGATGCACTCGATCTCGTAGAATCGGCGCTGGGTATCGTCGGGGAGGTCCAGCAGTTCGGCCAGGTGAGAGAAGCAAAGACGGTGGATCAATTGTGGAGACGCTGTCTCCTCAATTCGAGATTCGGGAGACAGTGTCTCCCGTTTTGCCAGTGGAGTGAAATGCAACAGGGGTTGAAGTGCTGAGGCACCGACGCGGGCGAGCAATTCGGGAGTCAGTGTCTCCCGAATCCGGGGATAGACAGTGTAGAGAAGGCGAAAAAGGAAAATCCCGCTTATCGTGCCGAATTCACGTGGATGGCCCGGAAGAAAGGAACTTCAGGGACGGAAGTGCCGGAGCGGGCGGCCTGCACCATCTGGTCATGGGTGCGTGATCGACGGTCAATGAAACGGTCGCAGAAGTGCACGGTGCCGTCATAGACAATGCGCGATTTCTGGAAGGAATGGAGCTGTTCGTAGCCGCCGTGTGGCGGAATAAAGCCTTCGACGGGGGGAAGTGACTTAAGGGACGCAGGGGACGGAAGTGGCTTTTCGTCCTTTGACTCCGTCCTTCGTGTCCCTTGCTTCATGTTTGCATGGAGCCAGTTGTCGGGTTCGAACCGACGACCTGCTGATTACAAATCAGCTGCTC
>CAZGBW010000023.1:0-3518 GCA_964523995.1 uncultured Victivallales bacterium
CGATCGTGATCGCGATGTTCGTGCCGCTGATCTCGATCATCAGCGAGATGTCGGCTGGCTAGCGGGGACTCAGGACTGATGGATGAAAGGACGGGGGGTGGCGATGAAGGCGGAGGACCGAGGACGGAGGACGGAGGACGGAAGACAGAGCACGGAGGACGGAAGACGGAGCACGGGATTTACGCTGATCGAGCTTCTGATGGTGGTGGTGGTGATCCTCATGCTTTCGGCGCTCCTGTTCCGGGTGGCGGGGCTGGTGGGCGATAAGACCATGCGGGCCAAGGCCATGGCCGACATCCAGAATCTGCAGAATGCGCTCAATGAGTACATGGCGGAGTACGGGACCTATCCGCCGACCAGCGAGGTGGCGTATGAGTACGAGAATACGAACATGCAGCCGCCTGTCCTGGTGTATCAGAAAAAGGATCCGGACAATCCACTGACAGACAGCGAGCTGGGATACCGGTACGGTCTCGTGGCGCACCTCTATGAACGGCATCGGGGTACCCAGGATATGCCTTATAATTTCGATACGGATCGGGACAATTCGGCCAAGCAGCGCTGGGCGCATTACCTCAAGGAACTCAACCTGCAGGGCGGCTCAATCGGCCATGAGAACACGGACTACAATTCCACCCAGTACTATTCGAATTCGGTCCTGACGATATTGGATCCGTGGAACCGGGATTTCCGGTACCAGTCTAATCCGCCCTATCTTTCCTACCGGCTATGGTCTACGGGTCCGGACGGCAGTGACAACACGGGGGATGACATTTCGAGCACATCGCAATAGCGCAGACTGGGGGGGGATATGATGCCGGGACCGGAACGTAAGTGCGGTGGGAATGCCCGCCGGAGCGGGTTCACGATGATCGAGATGCTGACCGTTGTCGGGATCGTCATGGTCCTGGCAGGGTTGACCCTGTCTGGGCTGAACGTGGCGCGCGGGCGGGCGAAGGGGGTCCGGGCGCGGCGTGATATCGCGCAGCTCACGACGGCGTGGAATGCGTACTTCGCCGATTACGGGCGCTTTCCAGCCGTCACGGGGAACTCGCTAACCAACGGGGTGACTGTCACCGGTCAGGATGTGGTCCAGATCCTGAGGGGCAGGGAGAACTATGGCGGCATGAACCCTCGCAAAGTGACCTACATGGATTTTCACGTGAATACGACGCAGTTTCCGGATCCCTGGGGCAACCTGTACCGGATTGTCTGGGACGAGGAGCCCTATGACGTGAGGATCAGTGCGCGAGGGGAGACCCTGCGAATGAGCCTGGCGGTGTGGTCGGCGGGCGAGGACGGGGTGGACCGCACGGAGGATGATGTCCTGAGCTGGCGGGCCCAGTGAAAAGTCGAAATTTGGAAAGCAGAAAGCAGACATTTGGAAAGCAGCCAGCCACCCGTGGTCAGTGCAAAATGAATGGGTAACTGGGGCGATGAAGCGGGTCGGTTAAGGGTATCCGAGTAAGAGTGGCGGTTAAGTGTGGGTTTATGTGTTGTTACACTTGCTCGCTTTCTTAGTCGCCACCCTTAACCGGATACGCTTAACCGAAAAACTTAAACGACTTGCTCCCAAAGTGTGACAAAATGGCCAAGTTATAAACAAGCCGAAAATGGAAATGAAACAACAGGGCATCCTTAGAAAGTCTTCCGTCTTCCGTCTTCCGTCTTCAGTCTCACGCCGCCTCCAGGCGGCGGGGTTCACGCTGCTGGAGCTGCTGATTGTCATCGCGCTGATGATGGTGCTGGCGGGGTTGCTGATCCCGGCGTTCCACAAGGTTGTCAACGAAGGCAAGAAACGGCGGTCGCAGACGGAGGCCTCGATTATTGAGTCGGCGATCCAGGCGTATAAGCTGCGCGTGCGCAAGTTCCCGGCACCGGAGTCGGATTTAAAGCAGGGGCTGGCGGATGTCACCTACGATGGTCAGGGGGGTAATTCGGATAACCGGCGCGTGATGCAGCTGCTGACGAATGCCTTTCCCCCGGTGATTGACGCCGGCAAGCTGCGCTGGGATCCCAGCAAGAATGTGATTAACCCCTGGGATGGCCAGTACAAGATCACGCTGGATCTGAATTATGACGGGAGGATCGGCGGCGAAGCGGTGGAGTACAAGGTGGAATGAGAACAGAGGTCAGAGGTCGGAGGTCGGAGGTCGGAGGTCATGGATCGTCAGTCTGCGTTCTGCGGTCTGCGTTCTTCAGTCTTCAGTCTCCAGTCTCTTCCCGTGCCGGCTTCACGCTGCTGGAGCTGCTGACGGTAATGGTCATCATGTTCATCCTCATGGGCATGTCCACGATGGCCCTGCGCGGGGTGATGCGCGGGGCTGGAATCAGCGGGGCGGTCTCGAATACCAGAGCGGTGCTGGCCCAAGCCCGGCATCAGGCGATCATGAACCAGCGGCCGACGGCGGTCGTGTTCCGCAAACAGGGCGAAACCAACACGATGACGGTGGTGACGCGGTATGGGAGAGCGATGGGCGGGCCTGGCGGCAGTTCGAGCACGAAGCTAGTGACGCAGACGGCATTCCCGTGGTCGGAAAAGGAGATGCAGTCGGCCACGGTTTACAATATGGACACCGGTGGGTTCGGCGTGATTTCCACGGCGACCCCTGGAATCACCGACTATCAGCAGTTCCGGCTGACGTCTACCGGTATGTCGTCGGGGGCCTGGGCCGATGGAGACGAGGTCGGTCTGGTGGTGGGTACCGAGCGGGGACTGCCGGACGGCATGGAGTTCGGGACATTGCCATCTCCGGTGATCTTCAATGCGGATGGATCCGCCAGGGCGGATGCGGAAATCCGGTTGCAGGAGAAGCGTGTGTCGGGGACGAATGCGGTTAGTCTGACCGTGAACCAGACCACAGGCTGGGTGGAGGTGAACTGATGCGACAGCGGTTTACAGCGAAGGGCTTCAGCCTGATCGAGGTCAATCTGGCCATTTTCGTGGTGGCGCTGGGCCTGCTGACCATGTTCTCGCTCTTCCCGGCCGGGCTGAAGCAGGTGGAGACGGCGCAGTCGAGCACGCAGGAGGCGATGTTTGCCGAGCATGTGTTTTCGACGCTGAGGTCGGCGGCGATGACCTTGACAGTGGCGCAATGGATCAACATGAACGATATTCAGCGATTCGTGGTGGCGGATGTGGGACCCCGGACAGTGCAGCATGGGTCTGGTATCGCTGACTTGGAATTTCCGGACGGGTCTGGATATTACATGCGTTATATCCTTGAAATTGGCGATGTCGGGGGCGGTCTGCGTTCACTGAGCCTCTGGTGCCGGAGCGGGCAGTACGGGGCGGCGGATGTGAGCGTGTTCAAGACGGGGGCGGCCAGGTTCTACACGGAGCTTTTCTACTCGGGAATGCCGTAGGGGAAAAGCAGAAATTGGGAAAGTTGAAATCCGGATATTTAACTACGGAACACGCGGAAGACACGGAAGCCAAGCATCGGCTGTCTTGACTTATTCTGTGACTTCTGTGTGTTCCGTAGTGAAAACCGTAGGGAAAGCATAAGTCGTGAAAT
>CAZGBW010000023.1:3618-15366 GCA_964523995.1 uncultured Victivallales bacterium
CAGTCTGCGGTCTGCAGTCTTCGGTCTGCGGTCCTCGGTCTTCCGTCTGCGGCTTCACGCTGATCGAGCTGCTGGTGGCGATGGGGATCCTGATGGTGATTGTGCTAATGATGGCCAACATCTTCAAGCAGAGCACGCTTGCCTGGGAGGGCGGCACGCGCCAGGCCGAGGCGGGTCTTGAAGCGCGGGCCGTGATCGGCATGATCCAGCACGAGCTGAGTCAGGCGGTCGGAGGGGCGGGGTATCCGTTCACCGCGAACGGAAGCACCTTGACGTTCTGGACGCTTGGCGAGACGTCGGCGACCAATCGGGAGGCGCGGGAAGTCAGTTATTCCCTTTCAGGGGGACGGGTGCTGAAAGACGGGGTTGCGCTGATTGAGAATGTGGATGAGTTCACGGTGAAAGTGGCGTCGACGAATGCGCCGCCGGCCTGGGTGGAAGTGAGCCTGGTCGTCAGCGCGAGTTCCGACCTGTCTCAGGTGCGGGTATATGCCGTCGGGCACGAGGGAGTGGCGGACACGCAGCGGTAGGGGGTGGTAAGGGATGAAGACAGAGGACAGAGGTCGGAGGTCAGAGGCCCGAGGTCTGGGGTCGGAAGGCGGAGGTCGGAGGACTGGATTTACGCTGATGGAGTTGCTGGTCGTGCTGGCGGTGATCGGTATCCTGATCGCACTGCTGGCCCCGGCCCTGTGGAGTGCGCGTGAACGGGCCCGGGTGACCAGGGCGAGAGGCGAGGCGATGCAACTGCAGCAGGCGTGGCTGGCCTATTGGCAAACCTACACAAATTTGCCGACCTTTCCCGAGATGGACGTTGATGCGGTGACCATGCTTGGTGGTGAAAACATGAACAGGATCGCCTTCATGGAATTCGATAACCGTCATTATAGCGAGGGGTTCAAGGATCCGTGGGGGAATCAATACCGGCTCGAACTCCGCGTGGACAAGGGGGCGGTGGGTACGACATGGGAGTACCAGACGCGGGTGAATTGCGCGAATGCGGCGCGGGAAAAGTACTGACCGGGAAAAGGCCGGAATCGGGATGTTTAACTACGGAACACGCGGAAGACACGGAAACCAAGCGATGGCTGTCTCGACTTATTTCTGTGGTTTCTGTGTGTTCCGTAGTGAAAACCGTAGGATTGTCTAGCAGCGGGAACAGGAAATGAATGTGATGCGAAGTCGTAAGAACGGGGTGGCGGTGATCATCGTGCTGGGCGTCCTGGCGCTGCTGATGGTGCTGGGGGTGGCGTTCAGCGTGTCCATGCGGGTGGAGCGCGCCGGGGCGGCGAACTACGCGAGTTCCGTGAGCAGCCGTCAACTGGTGTGGGCGGGCCTGGCACGGGCCGTCTCGGACATCACGGTGGCGACCCCCAGTTTTTATCCGGCCGGGGATTTCCTGGTCTCGCGGAATTCCACGGCGACCTGGAACACCAACGGCGTGAGCGGCATCATGCTGGGATCGGGGCAGGTCCGGGATTATATACCGGGCGTGCTGCTACCGGATAACGATCCGACCACGGCAGACGATTATATATCCGAGTGGCTGCGGTTGCGGAGCCCTGAAGGCATGGGCGGGCATGTGGCGTACCTGGTGCTGAACTTGTCGGACCTGCTGGATGTGAACGAGGTCGGCGGTGCGCCACGCATGGCGGGCACCAATGCGGAAGAACTGGTGCTGAGCGGGTTGCTGGGCGCCGGGCAGATCTCCACGCTGAATACCCGTCGGGCGGCGGACGGGCGTTTCGAGTCGCTGGCGGAGTTCAAGGCAAGAGTGCCGGCTGTACCAGCCGATCTGCTGGTTGACTTCTCGCGCTATCCTACGGATTCCAACCGGACGAACGCGCTGTATATCGGCGGCACCGTGGCTGAGCTGGAGGTCCCGACGAACCGGGCGGCGATTGTGACAAGGCTGGCCGAGGTGGTGAAGTCTGGAGACGGGGGGAATCTGAATGCGGTGCAGGCGGCACTCGTGTTTGATAATCTGCTGGACTACCTGGACGAGGACTCGACCCCGCGCAATCTGCTCGGGCCGAATACCGAGGCCGTGCCGATGCTCAATGAAGTCGCGCCGCAGGCGGTTCGTCTGATCCCCTCGACAAATGCTTACACGTTTATAGCAAGGCTTGGTGTCGAGACATGGTTCCCCTTCGTGCAGACCAATATTTTCGGGCATTCCTTCCGCCTGAGCGGTGAGTGCGAGCCGACAGGAACCATATCCGAGCAATTAGCCGACGGGAGCTGGACAAGCCATTCGTTTGTAAAAACAAACCGGCCCACCACGCTGGATAAGGATCAGATTACGCCCACCACGTCGTTCCCGTTCCCGGTTCAGTCACATGATATCCGGATGGCTGCACCCTCTACTCCTGGTGCCAGCAACCAGACGTTCGTGATCAATCTGGCGATCAGCAACCTGGTGGTCAAGATTGATGGCACGACCAACGTTGTGGACAGCGCCGGGACTACGGTGTTCCGGTTTTCGACGAATGGTTCCTTGGCGGCCTGTCAGGCACTGGCGCCGATGTCGTACCAGGTAATTGACCCGCGCTTTAACTGGATGCAGACCCAGTGGCGTGTGGACAGTCCGATTCCGGGTGGCACAAATACACTGGGGAATACAAACCTCTGGACACTGTTTACCCTCGCTTTCCGGAAAACGAATCGGCCAGCGATCGAATGGAACAGCCAGATGCATGTGTCGGATCGTGGCCGCCTGTATTCACCGCTTGAGCTGGGGAACATACTGCGTAGCGGTAATCAACTCTGGGAGACATTCCGTGTGTTCAGCCAGTCCGGCACGGCCGCGAGCGTATTGCGGCATCCGCTGCTGGAGAATTTCACGACGGATCTGGAGCCGGTGCGGCGGGGGCTGGTGAATGCGAACTCGATTGATCCGACGCTGCTGGCTCCGGCGTTCAAGGACATGCCGAATCCTTATGTCGGGGGGGCTCCCCTCGGGGCGGCCGAGCTGGCGGCGGTGACGAACCTGTTCGCCTCGGCGCGGGCGGCCGGGACGGTATTCACGAATGTCACGGACTTGCTGGATTTGAATTGGCGGGGAGCGGCGGCGCTGGCGAACAAGTCGGATATCGAGCTGGAAGCGCTACCGGCTTACTCGGCGGGGCTTCTGGGGGTGCGGCAGAATCTGTTCCTGGTCGGGGTGACGGGCAGCGTGGCAGAGGAAGGCATGGGGGTTTACGGTCAGCAGGTGGTACGGACGCAGGCGCGCAAGACGGCGGTGGTGCTGCTGTGGCGCGATCCGGTGGCGAATGCGGCAGGCCTGCACGATTGCTTTGTGCGGTATTTCAAGTGGATGGATGACTGATCCGGGGCAGGGGAGCACGAGATCATGCGAAGTTTCATTCACAAGCCGGGGGGTGGTGGCGAACCTGGATCTGGTGAAGATGCAGGTGGGCAGCGAGGCCGGCGCGGTTCAGGAGTCGGTGGACATCGCCATCAGCGCGGCACAACAGGCCGCGGGAGCCGCCCGATGCGCTGATCCGCAAGCCCTATCTGATCCGGGATCTCCGGGATGTCCTGGAGCGGGTCATCAAGAAACCGGAAGCATGACCGGTATTCCGTTGTCCAGACGCATGAGGCGTTGTAAGGGAAGGAGTGAGTATGAAAAAGACGGTGTATGACGGGAAGGTTTCGAATCCGGCGCAGCTGGGGGGCATTGAGACGGCGGTGCTGGACAACGGGGCGGGACGGGGCGTGAGGGTGGCGTGGGTCAATACCGGCTCACCGCTGCGCTACAAGGTGGTTCTCGACCGCGCCATGGATATCAGCGAGGCCTTCTACGGGCCGCATTCCCTGGCGTGGCTGAGCCGCGGCGGCGTCACGCCGCCGGCACCGGTTGCCCTTTACGATCTGGACTGGCTGCAGGCCTTCGGCGGCGGGCTGGTCACCACCTGCGGGCTCTCGCACGTCGGCGGGCCGGAAACCGATGAGCATGGCCGCCGGGGTCTGCACGGGCGGATCAGCACGTTACCCGCCGAGGTCGTCTCGATCGAGCAGCCCGACCCCGAGCGGGGCCTGTTGCGGATGGCGCTGACCGGGGTGGTGCGCGAGACCGGGGTGTTCGGGCCGCACCTGGAACTGCGGCGCACCATCAGCGGCGAGCTGGGATGTCCGGAAATCCGGATTACCGATCAGGTGATCAACCGCGGCAACCGGGCGGCGGCGCATATGCTGCTTTACCATTGCAACCTGGGATATCCGCTGGTGGACGAGGGGGCTGAATTGCGCTGGGATGGCGAAACCCGCTCGCGCGGGGGAGCCCAGGATGATGCGATATTCGGGGGCGGGCATGACTACCGCCACTGCCCGCCGCCGCTCAAGGCGCATGACGGTTTCGGGGAGGCCTGCGGGTTCATCCGTCCGGCTGCGGGTGCGGACGGGCTCAGCCGGACCGGCGTATGCAACCGGTCCCTGGATCTAGCCCTGCAGATCGAGTTTGACGCGCGGCAGCTTCCATGCCTGGCCAATTGGCAGCACTGGGGCGAGGGGGAATATGTCACGGGTCTGGAGCCCGGTACGCATTTCCCGACGGGGCAGAAGGCGGCCCGCACGGCGGGTGAGCTGGTGATGCTCGAGCCGGGGGAGACACGCGACTATGCCATGGTGATCCGGGCTGGTGCGGCATCGCTCTGGTCATGATGACTGGCAACGGGAACAGGGAAGGGGATGGTATGCGGCATGATTTCGCGGGGTTTGGTTTCGGTCCGATCCAGTCCGGGCTGTTTGCGGCGGAGGCGCGCGCAAGCGGTCAATTCACGGACATCGTGATCTCCGAGGTGGATGCGGAACTGGTGGCGGCCGTGCGGCGCAACGGCGACCGTTACGCGGTGAACGTGGCGGGGCGGGACGGGGTGGAGGCGCGGGTGGTCGAGGGGGTGCGCCTGTTGAATCCACGGGACCCCGGGGACCGGGCGCTCCTGGAGGCGCAGCTCGCCAAGGCCACGGAGATCGTGACATCGCTGCCGTCGGTCACCATCTTCAAGGCGGGCGGCCGGGACAGCGTGGCGGCGCTGATCGCCCGCGCGGTGCAGGAGGAGGCGGCCCCGGCGGCGGTGGTTTATACCGCGGAGAACAATAACCACGCGGCCGAGATCCTTGAGCGTGACGTGCGGGAGGCCTCGGGGGGTGCCGTCCGGCGCCGCGTCCAGTTCCTGAACACGGTGATCGGCAAGATGAGCCAGGTCATGTCCGACGCGGCCGAGATGAAGGCCCGCGGGCTGGCACCGATCGCGCCGGGGTTCCCGCGCGCGTTCCTGGTGGAGGAGTTCAATCACATCCTGGTCTCGAAGATCGGGCTGGCCGGGTTCCGTCCCGGCATTGGCGTGTTCGAGGAGAAGGGCGATTTGCTACCGTTTGAGGAAGCCAAGTTGTATGGGCACAATGCGATTCACACCCTGCTGGGCTTCCTGGGGCAGGAACGCGGCTGCGCGAGCATGGCCCGGCTGCGGGACTTCCCGGACCTGATGGAGCTGGCCCGGACGGCGTTCATCGACGAGGCGGGTGCGGCCCTGATCCGGCGTCACGGGGCGCTGCGGGATCGCCTGTTCACGGCGGAGGGTTTCCGGGCGTATGCCGGGGATCTCCTGTTGCGGATGACGAACCCCTGGCTGGACGATGCGGTTGCCCGGATCGTGCGGGACCCCGTCCGCAAGCTTGGCTATGCGGACCGTGTCTTCGGTCCGATCCGCCTGTGCCTGGAGCAGGGGATCGAGCCGCGGTGCCTGGCGGCGGGAGCGCGGGCGGGGATCCGGAGCCTGCTGCGTGATCCGGCGGTTGTCGATCTACCGGTGGCGGCGGAGGCTGCCGGGCGCGAGCTGACCGGCGCGGAGCTGTCGGCGCTGCTGCAGCGGCTCTGGGGGGCGGATTACCATCCGGCCGAGGCGGACCGTATGGTGGGCCTGCTGCTGGCGCCGGCTTACGGCCGGTGAAGTTCCGGCAGGTTGACCTGTGCGGCGTCGAACACGATATGGAAGTGCTGCCGCAGCAGGTTTTGCACGGCCATGGGCTGGCGGTTGAAATCAAATTCCCAGATGGCGGTCTGGAGGCTGGTCCGGGGCGCGGTCGTGGAGAGGATCCGGCCCGGCGGGGTAACCTTGATCACGGTCTTGAACCCGGAGAGCAGTGGTGTGAGCTGCTCCAGGTCGCGGACGGAAAGGGGTTCCATGGCTGCGCCGGCATCGTCAATATGGGGAGCGCGGCTCCAGGCATACCGGCCTTCGGCATCCTTGCGGAGATCAAAACCGTGTTTCTTGAAGAACGGGTCGCCTGCCAGCGTGTCCATGTCGGCGATATCGAGCACCAGCTCGATGTGACGCGCGGCGCTGCGGGTTTCCTGGCGGATGGTGCGGATGGAGAGCCCGAGGCGGGTGAAGGGGGCGAGCTGCTCGCGGATACCGGCCTCGTCGGGGTCGAGGAACTCCAGGAGCAGCGGTTCCAGCTCGGCCCCGGGAGGGGGCTCGCCGGCGGCGACCGCCAGGTCATTCTTCAGTTTGAACATGGCACGGAACTGGGTGACCGCCTGCTCGGTAATGGAGTAGTTGAGGCTGTAGGTGGCCGATCCATCCGCGTTGATGCGCAGATCGTGTTCCATCTGGATGCAGCCGGCGAACGACAGGAGCATGGCGGCAGCACTGAGTCGTGCAATCACGAGGGCGGTGGTGGATTTCATACGGCATTACCTCCGGCGGGCTGCCATCCGGAAGCCGGGTTGGTCCGGCATTCTGTCACGGATGACGGATGTTTGTCTGATCGTTAGTGAACTTGAAGACGACTTCGTCCGGCATGACCATCCCCGCTTCGCGGGCGGTATGCTCGACGAATTCCGGGTCGCTGATAAAGCGTTCCTGCCGGATTTGCAGATCCTTGATCTGGTCCGCCTTCTTCTCGTTCCGCGCCTCGAGTTCGGCCTTCACGCTTTGCAGATAGGCCAGCTTGCGCGTTTTCGGGGTGAAAACGAGGAACAGTCCGATGGCGGCCAGCACGGCCAGCAACCCCCAGGAAAAACGGTAGATGATGTTCCAGATATTCATAACGACAGCCCGATACGTTCCGTGCCCGTATTTCCCAAGCATCCGAGGGCATCAGTCTTGCGGTTCATGGCGGGGTTGTCAAGGTTTGTCCGTGTTTTTTGCTTTTCTGGCGGCGTGTTATACGGTACACCATGATACAGGATGCTGACGGCGATGGTCGCGGTCGCAGGTGGGGGTATAGTCATCAATCCGTTACCCGTGGGCCGGATTGCAGAGCAGGAGTTTTCCAATGGCAACATACGATATGGAAGGTACCGTGAAACTGATTGAGGAACTGAAGACGTTCCCGAGCGGTTTTTCAAAACGTGAATTTGTGATCACCACCGATGGCGAACGGTTTCCGCAGGAAATCAAGTTCGAATGCGTCAAGGACCGGACCGCGCTGCTGGACAAGGTCAGTGAAGGCCAGAAGATCAAGGTCTCGTTCGACATCCAGGGGCGGGAGTATAACGGCAAGTACTTTGTCAACCTCAACGCCTGGAAAATCGCGGCGGCGGGTGCCGGCGGAGCCTCCCCGGCGGCGGATGAGCCTCCGTTCGATGAGAACGACGCCTTCGCCGATGAGCCGGCCAGCGCGTTCTGATGTGCCGGGTCCCGGTGGCGCGCGTCCCGTTTCCGGCAATGGCGGAAGATGACGGTCTCGGTCGATTTTCACTTAAAGCGTGAAAAGACCGGTTCAACCTGCTAGACTGTGCGCATGAACTGGATTTCAGAGATCCTGATGCAGCTCTGGGGTACCCTGCAGGATATGGCTCCCTACCTGCTTTTCGGCTTTGCCGTCGCCGGCCTGCTTTCGGTGGTCATTTCCCCCGCCACGGTGGAACGGCATCTTGGCGGCCACGGGTTCGGCAGTGTCCTGCGAGCCGCCCTCGTCGGGGTACCGCTGCCGCTCTGTTCCTGCAGCGTGATTCCTGTCACCCTGACCCTGCGGCGGCATGGCGCGGGGCGCGGGGCCGCGACCGCGTTCCTGCTGTCGACCCCGCAAACCGGCGTGGATAGCATCATGGTGACCTATGCCCTGCTCGGACCGGTCCTGGCGGTCTACCGGCCGCTGACGGCCTTCCTGACCGGTGTTTTCGGCGGGGCGCTGACCAATGCCTTGACCCGCCATGAACCGGACATCCTGCCGGAGACACCCGCCACCGCCTGCAAGGGATGCTGCGAAAAACACCCGAAACAGCCCCATTTCCTCCTCCGCGCCCTGCGGCACGGGTTCGTCACCCTGCCTGCCGATGCAGGCGCGTCGATGCTGGCGGGCCTGCTGATCGCCGGTCTGATCGCGGCGCTCGTGCCCGAGACCCTGTTTGACGGGGCCCTTGGCAACGGCATTCCCGGCATGCTCGCGATGATGCTCTTCGGCATCCCGGTCTACGTCTGCGCCACGGCGTCGGTCCCGATCGCCGCCGCCCTGATCCTCAAAGGGGTATCCCCTGGCGTCGCGCTGGTGTTCCTGATGACAGGTCCCGCCACCAATGCCGCCGCGATCGCCGCCGTCTGGAAGATGATGGGACGGCGGACGGCGCTGATCTACCTGGCCACCACCGCCTGCACCGCGCTGGCTGCCGGGTTGCTGCTGGATCTGCTGCTGGAGGTGACCCCCCTCTCGATCCCCGTCCCCTGCCACACCGGGCGTGCCGACCCGCTGCTGCCCTCGTTGTTTGCCGTCGCGCTGATCGTCGTGCTGCTGGTCCCCACCCTGCGCCGGGGGTACCGGACGTGGTTCTTGCCGCTTGCACTCCGGCTCTCGAAACAGTAGCGTTCCGGTATGAAATCAGCCGACCTTGAACGCCGTTCCTCCGCCGTCACGCTATCCGACATGGAGATCTTCATCTTCCCCGAGCTGATGTTCAGCCTCGTGCTGGCCAACATCATGTCGCCGCGCCTCTGGCGCTGGCTCGACGATCCGTGGTTCGAGGGGTTCGAGGCCATGACGCCGTACAAGCGCATCACGCGCATGAAGCAGTACATCATGGATCATTACGATTTCAACCTGGATCTCGACACCTGGGGGCTGACCCGCGCCGAAACCGAGCTCGCGCGGTTCTCGGCATTCATTGACCGCGATACCCTGAGCCAGTCCAATGCGCTGTTCGGCTACGAGGGGGACAAGTATTACTTCGACATCGATATCCGCACCCACTTCGGCCTCGACAAGTACGAGGGCAGCGTCATTCCCTACTGGAAGACCGAGACCGTCGAGGCCATGGATGCCTTCGTCCACCGCGCTGGCTACAAGGCCGGCGCCGGGGAGTGCGTGTCGCTGGCCGCCTTGTACGCCGCGGCTCTCTTCGTGGTCGCCCGCATCCCGCTGGAGGATATCTTCCTGCTGGCCACGCCGCTGCATTCGCAGAATTTCGTGCTCATCAACGACGGCATTCTCACCAACAACCGCCGCCTGGTCACGAAGAACATGTGGTTCAACGGTACGGCGCTCTCCGCCCAGGCGCGGCGCGCGCTGGAGAACGAGCGCGTCACCGTCGTGGCCCACGCGACCGGCTGCATCCATGCGATCTACGAGGAGGCGACCATCGACCCTGCCGCCTATGGCCGCTTCAGCACCGCCCTTTCCGACTACCTGAAGACGCCCCTGACCTGCGAGGTCCTGGGCAACTTCATGCGGCAGGCCGGGGACATGCAGAAGTGCTTCCAGCTGCGCTGGAACCGCAACGGCACGGATCTCTTCCTGCCGGCCGAGACGGCGTTCGCCTACGAGAACGGCAGCCCCTTCCGTGTCACCGACAAGACCCGCGAGAAGCTGCTGCAGGAGCTGGACAGTGATGTCTTTGAATGCCGCCCGCTGCCGCGCCGGATTGTCCTGAACGACCTTGAGGCCTTTATCGAGGCAAACGCCCTGGATATCGACAACCCCGCCGACACCGCCACCCTCGAGAAGCAGTTCGCCTGCGACTGCCTGAACGCGAGCATCGCCATCAAGGCGCTGATCCGGTTCTGCCACATCCGCCCGCGCCTGCCGGATGCGGCCTCCCGGCGTTTCACGGCTGCCGCCGAACCGCTGGCCCTGGATCCGGCGATGGGGCGCGACGGGATCATCGCCCGCCTGGAGCGGATCCGCGGCGCCAATCCGTCTGCCGACCTGGCCTTTTATGCCTACCGGGACCTGATCCGCACGCCGCATGAATCCTTCCTGAAGGCCTGCATCGAGCGTAATCCGGTGTGCATCGAAGGGGCCAAGGCCCTGGATGCCACGGAACTGGCGGCGCGTCTTGCCGCCATGCCGGACGCCTCCATCTACGACGGGGACGGACGCCTTGCGCAACCCGACGAGGTCTGGAATTTCGGGCGGGGCGACGGCTTGGAGAAAGCCTTGCTGCTGGCCTGCGTCCTGCATCACCGGACGGCCCTGCCGTTCACCGTTTCCATCGCGGCGGCCGCCGAAGTCGCCATTGGTGGCGCAACGGTTTCCTTCCCGACCGCCAAGGCGATACCCCCTGCCTTGTGGAAATACCCGTTATGAGAGCAGGGGGCACCGGGTGGACAATGGAGAACAACAGATGAGGACATCGGGGAATCCGCTGCTGCCAGCGGTGGCGGCGGCGGTTGGCGAATGACGAGGTGGATGGAAAGACGAGAGGTCAAGTATGAATAAGGCAGTATTAGGGTTGGCGTTGGCGGGGTTGATCTTCACTGGCGGGTGGGCCGGTGCGGACGCGTCGCGGTTTGCGGGGGCATCGTCCCGGGATCAGGCGACATGGCAATTGGCCGTGCATACGGCGGCGCGCCGGGCGCTCGAGGCGGGGGACGGACTGAAGACGCTCGACGAGGGGCGATTGTCATTGATGCAAAGCGCATTGACGGAGGCGATCCTTGGCGACCGGGGGGCGCATGGGCGTCGCGACGCCAGCCGGGACCTCTGCCTCGCGCTGGCGAGGACACATCTGAAAGAGGCGTATGACAAGAGCTTGATGCTTGTCCTGGAGGTGGCCAACGAGCAGTCGCCGCTGAAGGTGCTGGAGGCAGATGTTCAGCGGGTCCTGGGGGGGCGCCACGAGCAGTCCCTGGCGGCGGCGCAGGCGGCGTTTGAGAAGACACAATTCGAACCGCTCTTCGAGCGGGTCCGTTCGCAGGTGGTGGCCCTGGATCGGCAGGCGGCAGAGCGGCGGGTGTCGCCCCCGTCGTATGAGGCGCTGGATGGTCTGCTGACGAAACTTGTCGGCAAGGAGGGATTCCTGGCGGAGCCCTGGCCCGCGGCGGCGGTCAGCAATCTGCTGGCCTGGCTCCAGCCCTATGCCGGTCGCCAGGACGGCCCCCAGCTCGAGGAGGTCGCCGCCGCCGATGGTGTTGCCGCCCGGATGGCCGATGGCGTAAGGCGGCAGGTCGCGTTGCGGATGGAGGCGGTAGACACCCTTGCAGGCGGGGCGGCGTTGAAGGATCTCCGTCTCGCTTCCGCCATCGAAGGCACCATCCTGGAGGAGCTCGGGAGGAACACGAACGGTGTGGAGGGGGTTGCCGATGCCGGGGGTGCTCTCCCGGTGTACCCCCCGTTCATCATCGTCCTGCAATACGCGCACAAGAAGGCCGTCGCGCTGGAGGCGGAACGGTTCGGCGCGTTCCTGCAGGCCACGCCGCTCCTGGAAATCAGCTCGGACTATCTGGCGGACGCCATCAAGACCAATACGATGGCGCACGCCGGGAAGGCGGAAAGTCGCCGGTTGTTTACCGGGGCTCTGACGGCCTTGAA
>CAZGBW010000024.1:0-14817 GCA_964523995.1 uncultured Victivallales bacterium
ATCGTACGCTGCAACACCTTGCGCTTTCCGCGGCAGACGTGCAAGGTCTTTCTTGTTTATACGTTTATACGTTGGCCGTTTTGGCACACCATTCGGTTAACGAGAACGGCGACGAGAACGGTGAACGATTGAATGCCTCTCCTCGTAATCCGCTCTCGTCGCCGTTCTCGTTAACCGTTCCCCATAATAGTTACCAATCTATTTTCGCCCGGCACCCCGGGTGGTTGGCTTGTTTATACCTTGGCCGTTTTGGCACACTCTGGGAGCAAGTCGTTTAAGTTATTCGGTTAAGACTCCGGTTACCTATAACTTCAGACTTCCTGATCTCGACGGGTGTTTGCGTGGTTATTCGGAAAATGAGTTGGCACATTATGCGATCCCTCCGGCCTTGTGCCGGTGGTGAAGAAAGTTGAGAAAAGCGCCGTTTCCCTTTAAAAAACGTTTGCCTCCACCGGGATGAACCCGGTGGGCGGCGCACAGAAAAGTGCCAAGTCATTTTCCGGCGAGATCAGGAAGTCTGAAGATTGCGGACTGGTCCCGACCATGCGCTTGACACCGCCCGCCTGCCTGTGGCAGCCTCCCCCCCATGAACGCGCTGCTTCAGGATGATCCCGCCGGCGCGGGGGTCCGGGCCTTCCGGAATAGGATGAATCTCCCTTCTCATGCAAACGCATAGCGTCAACCCCATGCTCGCAGGCCCCTTGCACCGCAGTCTCCTGCGGCTGGCGGGCCCCATGTTCGCCAGTGCCCTGCTGCAGAACACCCAGAGTCTCATCGACCTCTTCTGGGTTGGCCGCCTGGGCCCCGACGCGGTGGCCGCCCTGGCCCTGAGCGGTACCGTTCTTTTCCTGATGTGGCCGCTTGTCATGGGCCTCGCCATCGGTACCGTGGCCCTCGTCGCCCGTCATACCGGGGCAGGGCGCCCGGCGGCGGCGGCCGCTGCCGCCGGACAGTCCCTCGGCCTCTCGATCGGGGTCGGGGCGACGGTCGGGATCGTCGGCATCCTGGCCATGCGACACCTGCTGATGCTCATTGGCGCGGAACCGGCCGTTGCCGACCTGGCCGGGCGCTACCTGGTCATCTCGTTCGGCGGCTTCTTCACGGTCTTCCTGCTGGCGGTCTCCACCAGCGCGATGCAGGGGGCCGGCAATGCCATGCTGCCCATGGCCGGCATGATTCTGGCCAACGTGATCAACCTGGTTCTGGATCCTGTCCTGATTTTCGGTCTTCTGGGCTGCCCGGCTTACGGGGTCGGCGGTGCCGCCTGGGCCACGGTCCTCTCGCAGGCGGCCGCCTGCGCCGTGGTGACCGGCAGTCTTTTCCGCGGCATCCCCAGACTCAAGGTGACCTGGGCCGATCTCCTGCCGCGGTTCCATCTGGCCTGGGCGATCTTCCGCATCGGCGTTTTCAGTGCCGGCCAGATGCTGGCACGCAGCCTGATGGCCTTCGCCCTCTTCCGCATCGTGGCCTCCTGCGGCACGGCCTCCCTGGCCGGATACGGTATCGGCATGCGCTTCCACCAGATGATCCTGCTGCCCTGCTTTGTGCTGGGGAATGCGGCTGCGGCCCTGGTCGGCCAGAACCTGGGGGCAGCCCGCCCGGATCGCGCCGCGCACGCTGGCTGGCTGGCCGCCCTGATCGGGATGGGCCTGAACCTGGCGGCAGCGGCGGTCCTGATGCTGCTCGCCGGACCGATGACGGCCTTTTTCTCATCCGATCCCGCGGTGGTGGCCGTCGGGGCCAGCTACCTGCGGCTGGTCTCGCCCTTTTACATTTTCGCGGCGCTGGGCATTATCCTGGGACGCAGCATGAACGGCGCCGGTGATACGGTGCCGACGATGCTCATCACGATTGCCACGCTGTGGGGTGTCCAAGTGCCCCTGGCGCACCACCTGGCCGGAGTCTTCGAACCAGCCACCACGGGCGTCTGGTGGTCTATCGCCATCTCCAACACGCTCAATGGCCTCGTCACGGCTGCCTGGTTCTGGTTCGGCCGGTGGAAGACAATGAAAATATGAAAGGAGCCCGACGATGGAATCCCTCGCGAAAATCACGGCGTTTCTGGACCGGGAACTGAAACTGGCGAGTTTCCAGGACGCATCCCACAACGGGCTCCAGGTGGAAAGCACGGGGCGGGTCCGGCGGGTGTGCTGCGGCGTGGACGCGTCCATGGCGTTCTTCGAGGCCGCCCATGCACGGGATGCGGATCTTCTGATCTGCCATCACGGCATCAGTTGGGGGGACTCGCTCGCCCGGATCACCGAATTGAACTACCGGCGGCTGAAGTTCCTGCTTGCGCACGATATGGCCCTCTACGCCTGCCACCTCCCGCTCGATGCGCATCCGGTCTACGGCAATAATGCCTGCATCGCCAAAGCGCTGGGGCTGCGCGCGCTCAAGCCGTTCGGCGACTATCACGGGCAGACCATCGGCGTTGCCGGACGCCTGCCGAAGCCCATGCCGTATGCCGATTTCAAGATCCACGCGGCGACCGCGATCGGCACCCGAGCCCTGCAGAGCATGGATTTCGGGGGCAGGCAGGTCCGGACGGTCGCCGTGGTCTCCGGTGGCGCGGCAGACCTGGCGGCGGAGGCCGGCCGGTCCGGCATGGATGTCTATATCACCGGGGAGCCCATGCTGCAGGCGCACAGTGTGGCCGAGGAGTATCGCCTGAATGTGATTTTCGCGGGCCATTACGCCACGGAAGTCTTCGGGGTGCGCGCCTTGGGTTTCCTGCTCGAGAAGCATTTCGCCGTGAAGTCTGAATTCATAGACCTGGCCGTGCCGTACTGATCCCGGCGGGAGGCTGATGTGAAGCGCAAAGGGTTGATCCGAATGGCTGCCGTTGCCGTGCTGGCCGTCCCGCTGGCGGTCGCGACTTACCGGCACTTGACGACACCCGGGGCGCCGGCGGTGCCGGAAGCCAGGGGCCGCGCGGTCCTCCGGCCCGTGCCGACGCCGTCGCGCCCTCCGGTGCCTGTCGCGCCCGCGCCACGCCCCCCGGCCATCTCCAGGGGGCAAGCCGCTCCGGTTGCCGCTCCGGTTGCCGCTCCGGATCGCGCCATCCCCCTGCCGGATGCGGAGGATGCGATTGCCGGTGAATACACGCTGACGTTCTTCAACGCCCGCGACCGGAAGGCGTTTGAAGCACTGGTCGCCCGTTACGGCATCCGGATTCTCGACCGGATGGAGGCCCTTCACGCGCTGCGCATTGCCGCGCCGGATGCCGCCTCCCTGCGGGCCCTGCTCGCGGCGGGGCCGCGGGCGCTGACGTTTGCACCGAATACGGTTGTGCGTATCCCGCCCCTGGCCGAAGGTCCGTCTGCGGAAGCGCCGGCGACTCCCTATACGGGATTCGGTGCCGATGTGCTGCGCTGGCTGGGGGTTCCCGATCCGCAACCGGGGTGGGGCGGGGGGGTTCTCGTGGCCGTGCTGGACACCGGGTTCCCCGGCAATGCCGCCGGCCGGCTCGACCTGACGGGCGAGGGGATCGGCCACGCGGTCCACGGCAGCGCGGTCGCCTCGCTGATCACGGGGCTGCAGGGCATGGCCCCCGGTTCCGGCCTGCTGGATATAAAAGTGCTTTCCGACGATGGGCAGGGCGATGCGTTCACCCTCGCCCGGGGTATCCTCGAGGCCGTGGATCGCGGTGCCGGCATTATCAACATCTGCGCGGGCACCCGCGGTGACAGCCCCGCGCTGGCGGCGGCGGTGGCGTATGCCCTTGCGCGGAACGTGCTGATCATCGCCTCCTCCGGCAACGACGGCCTGGCGGCGGTCTCCTATCCGGCCGGCTATGACGGGGTGCTGGCCGTGGGCGGCGTGGACGCGGAGGGCAGGCACCTGTATTTCTCAAACACGGGAACCGTGGATATCAGCGCGCCGGGAATCGGGCTCGCGGTACCGGGGGTCGAGGCCGGGCAGGCGGTCTCCTTTTCGGGGACCTCCGCGGCGACGCCGTTGGTGACGGCGGCGGCAGCTCTGCTGCGGGCGGAATCGCCGCAACGGACTCCAGCCGAGATCACGGCGCTGCTCAAGCGCTACAGTGACGACGCCGGTGCGCCGGGGCCGGACGATGCCATCGGCACCGGGATCCTGGATGCAGGGCGGCTGCTGGCACGCCAGGTTCCTGGTGTTGTGGATGTGGCGGCCATTCGTCCCTACCTGCGGCGCGATGCGCAGCGCGGTCTTGTGCTGGCGGACGTGTTCGCCCAGAATCAGGGGACCGTCGCCCTGCCGCTGGTTGAAATGATCCTGACCCTCAACGGGGAGCAGCAGGTGTTGCGGTTTGCGAATGTCGGTACCGGGGCCACGCTGGCGCATACCGTCGAGCGGCCTGCCGCCGCCGTGGACGCGGACGGCCTGGATATCACCGTGGCGGTGCACCCGGTCGGGCTGACCGATGTGGAGCCGGGCAACAACACCGTTCGCACGGTTCTTCTGCCGTCCGCGCCTTAATACACGGCCAGGGCCAGCAGGGCCAGCAGCGCGTCCAGCGCCAGCCCGCCCGCGCCCGCCAGGCGGCAGGACGCATCCGTCGCCAGCGCCTTCTCGGAGAAGCGCCGGAACAGGTAGGGGCTCAGGAGCAGCGCCATCCCCTTGATGATCATGATGTAGGCCACGGCGGACATGACCACGCTCCAGGGCGAATCGTGCAGCCGCGCGGCCTCCAGCAGGGGAGCCGGATACAGCAGCAGCAACGCCCCGAGCGCCCGGGGCGCCAGCAGCTCTTCCATGTAGATCCACACCAGCGCGCCAAACACGATCGTCACGGGGATTAACCCGCTCTTGAGCGCGTCAAACCGCCCCAGCGGTAGATCTTTCAGGACCCATGCCGCCCAGGCGACGGCCGCCGCCGCCAGGATCCGCCCGCACCAGCGGCTGCGTGGAAAACGGCGGAAGCCCTCGCGCAGCAGCGACGGTTTCAGCAGCAGGCTTGCATGCAGCGGCAGCATCAAGGCCACCAGTCCCAGTGTCAACATCATCAATTTACTCATTGCATCCCTCGCTTCTCCACCTTCCCGTAAAGGGTCTGCGGCATGGCCCGGTCAATGCGCACGGTGACCATATCCCCCGCCTTGCAAATCCCGTCCGGCTCGAACACCACGATCTTGTTGCCCCCCGTGCGACCGCTCCAGCGGTCCGCGTTGCGCAGGCTCTCGCCCTCCGCGAGCACCTCGACCGCTTGCCCAGTGAATCCCTCGTTGATGCGCAGGCTGCGTCGGTCCTGGTCTTCCAGCAGCACCTGGTTGCGGCGCATCTTCTCCTCCTCCGTGACATCATCCGCCCAGGCGGCGGCCGGTGTCCCCGGACGTGGGGAATACTTGAATACGAAGGCGTTGTCAAATCCGGCCGTCTCCATGACCCGGCGGGTCTCCTCGAAATCCGCTTCCGTTTCGCCGGGGAATCCGACGATGATATCCGTTGTCACCGCCAGGGACGGCACGGCGACCCGCAGGCGGCCCACCGCCGCCAGGTACTCCGCCGCCGTATAGCCGCGGCGCATCCGGGCGAGCACCGCGTCGGACCCTGACTGCAGGGGGAGGTGCAGATGCGGGCAGACCGCGCGGATGCCGCTCATGGCGGACGCCAGTTCCGCCGTGCATCCGGAGGGGTGGCTCGATGTGAAGCGCAGCCGCGCGATGCCCGTGCGTTCGCCGACCGCTTCCAGCAGCCGCACAAACGGTTCCTGGAATCCGCGGGGCGAGGGTGGGGCCTCCGCCGGCCAGACCGGATTGCCGAGGCCGTAGCGCATGACGCTTTGCCCGAGCAGCGTCACCTCCTTCACCCCTGCACGGACCAGGCTGGCCACCTCCTCCACGACGCGCTCCGCCGGGCGGCTCCATTCCGGTCCGCGCACGTCCGGCACAATGCAGTAGGAGCAGCGGCGGTCGCAGCCCAGCAGGATGTTGACGAAGGCGGAGACATCGCCGTCCTCATGTCCGGCGAGCGCATCCAGATCCTCGTCGCCGATCCCGGTGTCCAGCAGATGGCGCTCGCCGGAAAGAACCCGGTCGAGCAAGGCCGGAATCCGGGCGAACCGCCGCGGCCCCACCGCGAAGTCCAGGCCGTCGATGCGTGCAAAAAGCGTGTTCTGCATCCGCTGCACCATGCAGCCCATCACGCCGACGATCCGTCCAGGGCGATCCCGCTTGGAGGCCACCGTGATGCCCAGTTTGCCAATGGCCTTATCCTCGGCTTTCCCGCGCACGCTGCAGGTGTTGACGAGAACGAGGTCCGCCTGCACCTCGTCCTCCGCCCGGACGAGGCCGTGGTGGATCAGCAGCATGGCGACCGCCTCGCTATCCCGGGCGTTCATCTGGCAGCCGTACGTGCGCACGAAGAAGCTCATTCCCTTCATTTCTCGAGTCCCCCTGGTGCCGGGGTTTCCAGCGCCGGGACCTTGACCGCGGGTTCCGCGGCTGGCGCGCGTGCCGCCGGTGGCGGGGTGCAAAGCGGCTGCAGCAGCCGGGTGACTGCCGGGGCCGCCAGCAGGAAGACGAAGTCCTGTCCCTGCACCATGGCATAGCGCCAGGACTCGTCTGCCGCCGCCCCCAGCAGCAGGGTGTTCTGGATGCGTTCGGTGTCGCGGAACCCGAATGTCAGGGCGGCGGCGGGGGCGTCAAGCCCGTAGGGGGCGAGATCGGGCGGCATGAACGCGACGAAGCGCCCGGCCTCGAGGTTGGTCGCCACCATCAGCAGATCCTCGACCGCTGCCGCGTTCGCTGGGTGGGGCTCGCCCGCTCCCTCCCGGCAGCGCCATTCGGGCGAGAGGGGCCCGGTTGCTCGTTCCACATTCACCGTCCCGGCCGACGTGACCCGCTGGATGCGGAAAACCGTTCCGGTATTGACGGCCAGCACCAGGCGGTCCCGGAAGGGAAGTGGCGAGACGATCGTGTCATCAAGCCCCTTTGCCGTCCCGGGGTTCAGCGTGAACCACTCCTTGCCGGCGGTGGTTCTTGCGCGTCGCGCCGTCCCGTCCATCCGGTCGTCCGCCAGCAGCAGTTCCTGTGCCGGCGTCGCGTTTTCGCGTGCGGTCCCCTCCGCATCCGGTCCTGCCGGTACGGCCTGCGCAAGGGCGATGGACAGCAGCGCCGCATCGGCCCTCGCCGTCCGGTGCTCGTCGGTCACCGTTGCAGGCAGGTATTCATCTACCCGCAGCCCCAGCAGGCGCGCCATCAGCGCATTGACCGCCTCGGTCCCTGCCGGTGCCCTTACCGGGGTCAGGAGCCGCCAGGTTCCGCCGGGGGTGGTCCCGGTCGCCAGGCGCTGCAGTTCCACGCGATTCTCCCCGTGCTGGAGCCGGATATAGCCGATTTCCCCGGCCGCCATGCGGAAGACGGCCCGGTCGCGTAACGCGTCCACCGGCACCGCGCAGGCCTCCAGGATGGACGCTGGAATGGTATAGACCGCGTCCACCCCCCCCTTGCGGGCGTATACATGGCCTTCGCCGTGCTCGCCAGCGTCGCGCCCGATGAAGATTTCCTGCCCGAGGCGGTCGTCCTCCGTCCAGATGGCCAGCCTCAGCCTGGCGGCATCCTCCGCCAGATCGCCCGCCTCGATCTGGCCCCGCCGCGCCATCTCCATCCGCGCCGCGCTCTCGTCATTCTCGGTGTCGTCGGTCTCGGCGTCCCAGAGGAAGGATTCCACCCGCATGGCAAAGACGGCATCCAGGAGTTGCCGCACGGCCGCGTCGTCCGCGCGCGCTTCCAGCGGCTGTTGCAGGACCCATCCCGATTTCTGCCGGACAAGCTGCACGAAGCCTGCATCGCGGCGATGGATATCAATGCGTTCGGTGGTCTCGGGGCGGCCATGGACCACCGTGCGATCCCGCAATGCCGACAAGTCGTCCGGAAACAGGGCCCGCACGGATTCGGGAAGCGTGAAGACCGCCTTGCTCCGCCCGATCTTGGCGTATACCGCTCCGCCGAATGGTGCAAGGTCGCCCAGCCCGAGCGTCTCGATCCGCCCGCCTCCGGTTTCCAGCAGGATCGTCATCCGCGCCGGTGCCAGCCCGTAGTCGGCCAGGGTCAGCCCCCGCTGCTCGCGCTGATCGCTGGTGATACGGTCCCGGCGTCGCAGTGTCTCCAGTTCCGAAACCAGCTGCTCCACGAGGGGTGTGTTCGCCCGGGCCCGCATCGGGTACTGCAGGAACCACTGATCCCCCTTGCGCACGAAGTCCACATGCTTGCCGTCACGCTCGAACCCGAGGGCCGTCACCGGTTCCACCGTCACGTCGAAGACCCGCTTCACCTTGACCCCCGCCGCCTGGCGCCGGTCCAGGTGATCATCGAGCAGGTACAGGCTGCTGGCCAGGATCGCCGCCAGCACCCCGAGTTGTATGGTTGTTCTCCCTTTCATGAACGCTGTATGCTCCCGCTTCGAAATCCGTTTCCGCGCTGTTCAGCGCCGCCGTCGCCGCGCCACCACGGCTCCGCAGAGCGCCAGCAGCAAAGGGATGCCGAACACCAACCCCCCGAACAACCGGTTCCACTGCCGCCGCTTCAGCGCTGGCTGCAACAGCGAAGGCACCCGCGGCGCGACGGTCAGCAGGCTGTCCCGCTCGACCAGCCAGTTGATCGCGGACATCAGGAAACTCACATTGCCGCCGACCCCGCTGCTGATGGCCGCGTTCGACAGGAAATAGGAATCGCCGATCACCACCATCCGCGTGGGGGGCAGCTCGGCGTTGATCCCGACGGCGCCCCGCTCCACCGCGACGGCGACCGCCACCGGGCCGCGCGTATCGGTGTCCGGGTCGAATACCGGCGGGAGCTGCGAGAGGTTGCTTTCGATCCAGCCTTCCGGGCCGGTTCCCGCCAGCACGGTCACCTGGACGCGGTCCTCGTCGAGGGTGCGTCCGTCGTCGTTCCCGGTCTCCAGGCGGAACAGCGGACGCGGCATGTAGAACATGGTCGTCACATTCTTGAAATTCTCGGTGACCGGATGTTTCCCGTAGGACGAGACCATCAGCTCGCGCCCGGAAAAGGTCAGCCCCGCCACGACGCCCGATCCCGCCTTCACGCCCCAGCGCTCCAGCAGTCCCTCCAGCCCGGTTTCCTGCCCGGGGTCGAGCAGGAGCAGCATGCGCCCGTGACGGTTCAGCAGGTAGTCGTCGAGCTGCTTGAGCATCGCCTCGGACAGCCGCCGGTCCGGTCCGGCCACCACCAGGGCCCGGCAGTCGTCCGGAATCACCGTCTGCTCGCCCGGGACGAGGCGCCGCACCTCGATATTGTCACGGGCGATGACACGCGCCACCGTCGAGTACCCGCCCTGGCGGCCGAAGTCCTCGGTGTCCCGCTCGCCGTGGCCCGACAGGAAATAGACCGCAGGCGTCGTCTGCTCCGTCACATTCAGGATGGCCGACGAGAAGGCCTGCTCCCCGAGGAAACCGACCATTCGCCGGGCCACGCCCGAGTCGCTGATCTCGATCTCGTATTGCGCCAGGCTGTTGATGTCAATCACCTTGCGCTTCTCGCCGGCGGCGAAGACGATCTGGTCTCCCGTGGTGATCCCGAACTGCTGCGCCAGTTGGCGCGTCCGGGCGATATCGCGCTGCGGGTCCACCACCTCCAGATGGAACTCCAGCGACGGGATCGCTTCGGCGGCAATCGCATATTCCCGCAGCAGCGCGCGCACATCGTCGTAAAGCCGCGATTCGGAATCGAACAGCGCGGTCACCTCGATGCGCGTCTCCAGCCCGCGCAGCATGCTCAGGGTCTTCTCGGACAGCGTGTGCCGGGAATGGGACTCGAGTTGCAGGCGCAGGGGCAGGCGTACCGCCAGGGCGTTGAGCAGGACGGTCACCGCGGTCATCAGCACGACGGCGATAAACACATTCAGCCCGGTAGCCGCGCGCCGCAGGCGGCGCTCCCGCACCGCCAGCCGCCGCTCGCGCACCGCGTCCGTATCCTGTCTGCCTGCTCTTCGCATCACCGTTTCCTGCTCCTTTACAGCCAGCGCCGCGCTTCCAGAACCCTGACCGCCGTGAACAGCATCAGTGCCGCCACGGAGAGGTAAAGCACGACGGCATCCAGACTCAGCGTCCCCGATATGAAAAGGGTGACATGCTGTTCCAGCGAGAACCGCTCCACGGTCTCCGCCTCGAAAAACGGCACGGCCCGCATCAGGGGCTGTATCATGAACGGCGTGAAGATGGCCCAGAAGCAGCTGATCGCCGCGACAATCTGGTTGCGGGTGAGCAGCGACATCAGCACCCCGATCGCCGTGCAGCATACCGATACCAGGGCGAGGATCGCGCATCCGCCCGCGAGGGCCCCCCCGTCCACCCCTTCGATGCTGGGGCTTTCCGCCGCCAGTACAAACAGGGCGCCGAAGGACGGGGCCATCGCCAGCCAGCAGAACAACAGCGCTCCCATATACTTCGCCGCCACCACCGGGATCTCCCCGACCGCGATCGTCATCAGGGTCTCCATGGTTCCGGAGCGTTTCTCCTCCGCGAAAAGGCGCATGCAGATCACGGTGATCAGGAGCGGCATCCAGATGAGGACCGAGACAAAGAAGAGCGCCTCGGGATAGGCCTGCCTGCCAATCTGCGCCTTCACGGTCGCCAGGAAGGTCCAGACGGAGGCGCTCATGAACAGCGCCGTCGTGATGTACGCCACCGGCGAGAGGAACACCGCCGCCAGCTCGCGGCGCAGCAGGATCAGGAAACTACGCATGACCGCCTCCCTTCGCCGCCGCCGCGCCATCGGCACCGGTCTCTTGCGCGTTTCCGTCCGCATTGCCGGTGCCGCCGGTCAGCGCCGCGAACACATCTTCCAGGTGCCGCCGCTCCGACGACAGTTCCCGCAGTCTCCAGCCCCGGTGGCAGGCCAGATCGAAAAACCGCTCCCGCACCCCGGTCGCGCTCGCCCCGCGAAACGTCAACCGCAGCCATCCCTCCCCGGTGGCGTCGGTGCATACCGGGTCACGGACCCCCTCCAGCGCCGCCACGGCCAGGGACACCTCGTCTGCAGGACCCTGGACTTCCGCCGTGATGTGCTCGTCTCCCTTCATCAGGCCCAGCAATGCCGCCGGCGTATCCGAGGCGGCAATCCGCCCCCGGTCGAGGATCAGCACCCGGTTGCAAAGCATCTCCACCTCGGACAGGATATGCGTGGAGATCAGGACCGTGTGCGTCGGCGACAGGTTACGGATCAGTTCCCGGATATGACGGATCTGGTTCGGATCCAGGCCGATGGTCGGCTCGTCCAGGATCAGGCACGCCGGTTCATGCAGGAGGCAGTCGGCCAGTCCCACCCGCTGGCGGAACCCCTTGGAAAGCCGGCCGATCACCGTGCGCGCCTCGCCCGTCAGGTCGCATTGCTGAAGCACCGTGTCCGTCCGGTCGCCCAACCGGCGTCCCCGCAGCCCCTTGAGAGCCCCCCGGAACCGTAGATACTCCCGGACCCGCATGTCGGTGTACAGCGGCACGTTCTCCGGCAGATATCCCACCTTGCGGCGCACGTCCATGGATTCCTCGAAGACATCCGAACCGCCGATGAAGGCCTCGCCGCTGCTCGCCGGCAGAAAGCACGAGAGGATCCGCAGGGTCGTCGTCTTGCCCGCCCCGTTCGGGCCCAGAAGTCCGACGATCTCCCCCCTCCCCACGGAAAATGTCAGGCCGTCAAGAGCCAAAACCCGCCCAAAGCGGCGGGTCAGGTTCCTCACGTCGATCATGGGCTGCTCGGTTTGCGGATCCAATGGCACTCCTGTCTAAAGGGATTCACGACGGGGTCCATACTAAGCGCCGCCAGCGCTCACGTCAAGCCGCCCGGTTCCCGGGCAGCAATTCCGATTATGGAGCCCCACCGCGCTCACGTCCATCCCCCCGCCCCCATCCTGAAGCGACCTCTCTCGAATGAAAAACAGGCGGGTATTTTGGAGATCGGAAAACGACTACGGCGACGACTACGGGATACGAGGGTGCCCGTCATGATCGTCAATCGTAGTCGTCGCCGTAGTCGTCTGCCGAAAACTGCGGTTACCCCCGATATTAGTACCACCGGCTAAGGTGGAAAATGTATCCTTTGAAACCGGGATTTCCAGGCCGAAGGGATTTTGATTGCCTTCTGTGAAGCGCGAGTTTATATATGATGTTACGCAACATTATTATGAATGTCGCGGAACGTTAGTACGCAATCAAGGAGGGGTGGGTCATGGCGGAGTATAGCAGGGAGCCTGTAAATGTGCCGAGGGTGAAGACGAAGTACAGATCCATTGTGACGGCGTTGCCGGTACCGGAATCGCTGGCGGTGTTCGAGAAGCTGGAACGGTCGGAGCCGCGCTCGATGCGCGGGCAGCCGCCCGTCGTGTGGGATCGTGCCGAGGATTTCTCGGTCTATGACCGCTGGGGAAACCGCTGGATCGACTGGTCCTCGGGGGTGCTGATCGCCAATGCCGGGCACGGCCGTCCGGAAATCCGCGATGCGCTCAAGGCGGTGCTCGACCAGGGGCTGTTGGCCACGTACGTGTTCGTCCATGAGAAGCGCGCCGATTTGACGGAACTCCTGCAATCGGTCGCGCCCGTGCCCTCCGATTACCGGGTGTTCCTGCTTTCCTCCGGTAGCGAGGCGACGGAAAACTGCATCAAGCTGGCCAAGACCTATGCAAGGGAGAAGCACGGACCGGACCGGCGGGTGATTGTCTCGTTCGGGAACGCATTCCACGGCCGCACCCTGGGCGCGCAGCTTGCGGGCGGCATGCCGAGGCTCAAGACCTGGATCGGCTGCAACTGTCCGAATTTCGTGCAGGTCCCGTTCCCCGACGGCTACAAGAACGAGGATACCTCGTTTGACCTGTTCCTGAGCATGCTGGCGGAGAAGGGCGTGGCACCGTCGCAGATTGCCGGCGTGATCTCGGAGAGCTACCAGGGCGTTGGCCCGGACTTTTTTCCGGTAGACTATGCGAGGAAACTCGAATCCTTCTGCCGGCGGCATGACATTGTCCTGATCATGGATGAGGTCCAGGCCGGTTTCGGCCGGACGGGGCGGTGGTGGTGCTTCGAGCACTACGGGATCACGCCGGACCTGATTGCCTGCGGCAAGGGGATCTCCTCGTCGCTTCCGCTCTCGGCGGTGATCGGCCGCGCGGACATCATGAACCTGTATCCGCCCGGTGCGATGACCTCCACGCATTCGGCCTCGCCGCTTTGCGTGGTCAGCGCCATCGAGAACATCCGGATCCTGCAGGAAGAGGACCTTGCCGGGCGGGCCGCGCGGATGGGGGAGATCCTGCTACCGGAGTTGCATCGAATCCGCGCGAAGCATCCGGAGGTGCTGGGGTGCGTGACCGGCAAGGGCCTGGTCGCGGGCATCCAGGTGGTCCGTCCCGGCACGAAAACGCCGGATCCGGAACTGGCCGTGGCGATCAATACGGCTTGCTTCCAGAAAGGACTGCTGATGTTCGCCCCGGTCGGGATCGGTGGCGAATGTATCAAGATCGCGCCGCCGCTGACGATCGCGGAGGATGCCTTGCGCGAGGCGATCGGCGTGCTTGAAGAGGCGATTGATGATGTCGTGTCGAAAACCAGATAACAAGGAGAATGCGATGTTACAGGAAGCAATCCACAACTATGACCAGGCCGCCGCCCTGCTGGGTAAACAATTCAGCCCGCATGCGCTCAACCGGCTTCGGTATCCACGCGAGCGGACGGAATTATCGCTCTCGCCGCAGTTGCAGGACGGCAGTTGCCCGACCATCAAGGCCTTCATTGTCAAGCACAGCAACGCGCTCGGCCCCTGCAAGGGCGGCATCCGCATGACGGCGGATGTGAACCTCGACGATGCGACGGCGCTGGCGATGGAGATGAGCTGGAAATGCGCCCTGATCGGCGTACCGTTCGGCGGGGGGAAGAGCGGTATCGCGGTGGATGCCCGGCAGTTGAACGCGTTCAACAAGGAGACGATCATCCGCAGCTATACGCGGCATGCCCTGCATCATATCGGGCCCCTGGTCTACATCCCGGCACCGGATATGGGAACCACCGAGAAGGACATGGGCCATATCAAGGACACGATCCTGTTCTCGACCGGCCAGTCGGCCACCCATGGCTGCTATGTCACGGGCAAGCCCATTATCCTCGGCGGCATTCCCGGACGCCGGAAGGCGACCGGACGCGGGGTGGCGGAGAGTGTGGCGGAAGCGGTGAAGGACGCGGGGATGAACCTCGCCGGCATCCGTGTGGCCGTCCAGGGCTTCGGCAACGTCGGCGGTGCGTCGGCGGAGATCCTCGCGGAGATGGGCTGCCGGATTGTGGCGGTCAGTGATATTGACGGGGCGGTCTCCAACCCGGCGGGTCTGGATCTGGAAAGACTGCACCGGCATGTTGCCGAGACCGGTTCGGTCAAGGGCTTCGCGGGAGGCGTGACGATGCCCTCGGGCCAGTTGCTGGAGGCCGACTGCGACGTGCTGGTGCCTGCCGCCTCCGGCGGGCAGATCACGGCCGAGAATGCAGGGCGTATCCGTGCGAAAATCATTGCGGAAGGCGCCAACGGGCCGACCACCTGCGAGGCGGATGTCATCCTGGCGACGCGCGGGATCACGGTTCTGCCGGACATTCTCTGCAATGCCGGTGGTGTGTTCGTGTCCTACCTGGAATACACGCAGGAGACGCAGAAGGAGCAGATGACCGAGGAACGTGTCAATCAACGGCTGGCCGAGCGCATGGTGGGCACCTACCGCCAGGTGGTGGAGACCGCGAAGACGCGCGGCTTGTCGCTGCGGCGCGCGGCGATGCTGCTGGCGGTGCAACGGGTCTGCGAGGCCGTGGAGGCGCGCGGCAACCTGCCCTGAGGATTGGACAGCACCCGGCTC
>CAZGBW010000025.1:0-9349 GCA_964523995.1 uncultured Victivallales bacterium
CGTTCTTCGCCAGCAGCAGTCGCGGACCGACCACCTGGGCGACGCCGCCGTCGAATGTGAAACGACCTTCCACGGCCGGGGCCAGCGGTTTTCCGGAAGCGGCCGTCAGGGCCTTCAGGAACATTTCCGCCGTCGTTGCCGGCGTCAGTTCGAGGACGCTGGCGACTTTCCCGGCCCCGGTATCGAAGACATGCAGGGATACCGGCTCCGCCATATTCACCTGGCTGCCGCCCGGTACCATCATGGTCATCATCATCGGGAACATACCCAGTTCCGGAGCCTCAAAGACCTCGGACGCCTTCTGGATCTGCTGTTGCAAGGCGGTAATACTTTCCACATAAACCGAGCAGAGCCGCTCGGCAGATAATGCCGGCATCGCGGCCAGCATCGCGGCGGACACAACACACAGGCAACGGATCAAACGCGACTTCATGAACATTCTCCCTGTTTTCCGCCGGAGGCGGCAATCCACTCTCTTCCCGGCGGAACCGGACCGCCGGCGCGTTGCCCGTCCATTCAGTGGATAGGGCATACGATCAGCACAACAATGCGCTCTGCCTCCATCGTAAGTCAAGCCGTGAATCTCACACGTGGAAACCTGATTTTCCCCACGATCGAGAGCGAGGGCATTTCCCAGTTCATGTTTATAAAATTCAGCAGGGCGTATTAAGCGCTTGACGGCTGGTGGCGAATCCTCCAGAGTACGGCGAACGTATTTCCGGTTAGAAAAATTCAGGGATAGGGAGCTTCCGAATGTGGAGCAGGTTAGCGGGCTTGTTTTCGAACGATATCGGTATTGATCTTGGCACGGCGAACACGCTGGTCTATGTGAAGGACCGCGGGATTGTGCTTCGGGAGCCGTCTGTAGTGGCGATACAGGAGGGCACGAAGAGAGTGCTCGCGGTCGGTGAGGAAGCGAAGCGGATGCTGGGCCGCACGCCTGGAAACATCGTGGCGATCCGCCCGATGAAGGCGGGTGTGATCGCCGATTTTGAGATTACCGAGGCGATGCTGCGGTATTTCATCAAGAAGATCCAGACCCACCGGAAGATGGTTCGACCGCGGATCATCATCGCGGTGCCGAGTGATATCACGGAGGTGGAGAAGCGGGCCGTGAAGGATTCGGCGATGCACGCGGGGGCTCGTGAGGTGTTTCTGATCGAGGAGCCGATGGCGGCGGCGATCGGCGTCGGACTGCCGGTTCAGGAGCCAGCCGGTAACATGGTGGTTGATATCGGTGGCGGTACCACGGAGGTGGCCCTGATATCACTGGCGGGAATTGTTTTCAGTCGCACCGTGCGGGTCGGTGGCGACGAGATGGATGAGTGTATCGTCCAGTACATGAAACGTGTTTATAATTTGATGATAGGGGAACGAACGGCCGAAGAGATTAAGATAACCATGGGGTCTGCTTATCCTACAGGCGAAGAGACCAGTACGGAGGTCAAGGGGCGTGATCTGGTGGCGGGGCTTCCGAAGACGCTGACGATCACCTCGGAGGAGATTCGCGAGGCTTTGCAGGAACCGGTGTCTTCCATTATTGATGCGGTGCGGGTGACGCTAGAGCGTTGTCCACCTGAGCTTTCCGCAGACTTGGTTGACCGCGGGATGGTGCTGGCGGGTGGCGGGGCGCTGCTGCGTGGCATCGACAAGTTGATTGCCGAGCAGACGGGGTTGCCGGTACATGTTGCCGATGACCCGCTCAGCGCGGTGGCGGAGGGTACCGGTGTGGTGCTCAACGAGTTGAACTTCCTGCGCCGTACGGTTGGTTGAGTCTTCTTTTTCTTTTCGTGCATGTTCGTTTCCTTGTCCGGTCCACAGGGTGGGCTGCGCCTGATTCCGAGGGGGGATGGCGCGTCGCCGGCTGCGGCAGGGGTTTCGGGCAGTGAGAGAAAATCGTTATTTATTCTGGAGTTTGGTTCTGGCGGTTGTTGTGCTTTTGAACCTGCCGCCGCCGGCGGTGTTGCGCACATCGTCGGAGTTCCGCGATGGTTTGGCCCCGTTTCAGAACACCCTTTCCCTGGTGATTTCCAGAGTGGGGAGTCTTCTTTCCCGGATCGGGCGGACGGGGCGGCTTTTGCAGGAAAAGCAGGACCTTGAATTCAAGATTGCCGGTCTTGAGCATCACCTTCGCCGTCTGGAATACATCGGGATCGAGAACGAGGAGCTGCGTCGCCAGCTTGGCTTTTCCATTCTTTCTCCCCAGAAGCTGCTCCTGTGCGAAGTCACGGCACGGGGCGACATGAGCGGATGGTGGCAGACCGTGCGCCTGAACAAGGGACTGGCGTCGGGAATTTCCTCCGGAATGGCCGTGATGACGACAGATGGCCTGATCGGGCGGACGATCGAGGTTTCCGAGCGCACCAGTGATGTGCTGATGATCACGGATCCGAACTGCAAGGTCGCCTGCAAGACGGCGCGCAGCGGGGCGTTCGGCATCATGCGCGGTGCGGGGGTACGGTTAAGCGGCAAGCCGGCGATGGAAATGCTGGCCTCCGTGAATCCGGCCATCCTGAATTACATATCCACTGTCCATGAGATCCAGGAAGGGGATGTGGTCCTGACGTCCGGGCTTGGCGGTGTGTTCCCGGAAGGGTTGCCGGTCGGCCGCATCGGGCGGGTTCGCCTGCATGAGTCCGGGCTTTACCTGCAGGCGGATGTGATTCCGGCGGCGAAGATGAATTCGTTCCGGTATGCGTTTGTAATCCTGGAGCAGAGGGAATGATGTTCTGGATGCTGATGATAATGGCGCTTCTGGCTGGAACATTGCTGCAGACGCAGGTCCCTGGTATCGTGTTCCTTGGCGGAATCCGCTGGCCGGTGCTTTGCAGCGTGGTCCTTTACTACGCGCTGAACCACCGTGGCGGCGCCGGTTTGGCCTGTGGATTCGCGGCAGGGCTCCTGGTCGACTCGCTGAGTCTGGTTCCTCTGGGTTTCTCGGTGCTGCTGTTCACGGTCATGGCTTGGGCTGCAGGTCGCTGCCGCAAGCTGGTCCTGCCGGAGGCCTCGGTGACCGCCGCCTTTTTCGGGGGGCTGGCCGGGCTCCTGTATTCATCCCTGCTTTACGTGGTATTGCTGCGTGGCGGGCTGCAGGGCTGTCATCCGTTCTTTGTCGCCGCGCGCATCGCGGGAGGCGTGGCGACCGGGGCGTTGACCGCGCCTCTGGTGTTCCTGGTGATGTCGCGTCTGCACAAGGCCCTGAATCTGGACGATAAGGAGGACCATGGCCGTGTCAGCGAGTGAACGCACGGAGATTCTCCGTTTCCGACTCCGCCTGGTTCTGATCGGATTCCTGGCGGCGATCGGATTCCTGGCGGTTCAACTCTGGCAGATCCAGGTGCTGCGTGCCTCGGAGTACCTCACCAGCCTGGACCGCCAGAGCATCCGGCGCGTGCGTCTGCCGGGAATCCGCGGGCGTATTTTCGACCGGCATGGACGTTGCCTGGGGGATAATCGTCCCCTGTATTGTCTGGCGATCTACACGGAGGAACTGCGTCAGCGGGGGCGCTGGTCGAGGACGATCGACAAGGTGGACGGGGTGGTGGGCGAGCTGGCGGCAGTCCTGGGCGCGGAGCGCCAGGTGACACGCGAGGATATCGCGCAGCATGTGAGAAGGCGGCTGCCTCTGCCGTTCCTGGCGTGGCGGGGGCTGGATGAGAAGGGCCTGGCGCGCTGGGCGGAAAGCGACCTGGCGTTCGCGGGGGTGGACGTGTATGTGGAACCCGAGCGGGTGTATCCGTTCGGGCTGCGTGCGTCCCATGTGATCGGCTATGTGGGCAGGTCCGATCCGGCGGATACCGGCGAGAACCCCTATCACTATTACCTGCCGGAAATGGAAGGCAAGGAGGGGATTGAGAAGACGGCGGATCGGCGCTTGCGCGGGCGGGCTGGCGGGCGGCTGATCCGGGTGGATGCCTCCGGTTTCAAGTATGAGGAGAAGGGCGACCGCGAGGCGTTATCCGGCGAGAATGTCCATTTGACACTGGATATGGACATCCAGATCATGGCGGAGGATCTTCTCGATAACCAGCCGGGGTCCGTGGTAGTGCTGGACCCGCGGAACGGCGATGTGCTGGCGCTGGCCAGTGCGCCGGTGTTCGACATTACGGCGCTGCAGTCCAAGGAGTCCTGGCGGGCACTGCTGGCCGATCCCGGGCGGCCGTTGATCAACAGGGCGGTGGCGGGCCTGTACCCTCCTGGCAGTATTTTCAAGCCCGTGATCGCGATGACCGCCCTGGTCAGTGATCGCGTAACCCCTTCGACGGTCATATCCTGTCCGGGGTATTACCAGATCGGTAACCAGACGTTCCGCTGCTGGGCGCACCAGGGGCATGGCGATCTGACGATGCGCAAGGCGATCGAGCAGTCCTGCAACCCCTATTTCATTGATGTGGCTATCCGCACGGAATATCGGCGGATCTACCACATGGCGGAGGCGATCGGGTTCGGCCAGCGAACCGGGATCGAGCTTGGCGGGGAATCGCCGGGGCTTCTGCCGGATGACGAATGGAAGCGGCGGGAGCGGCGCGATGCGTGGCGGCCTGGCGATACGGCGAACGTCTCGATCGGGCAGGGATCGCTGCTGGTCACGCCGCTGCAGATGGCGCTGCTTGCATCCGCCCTGGCCAACGGAGGCACGATTTACCGCCCCCGCCTGATTCGCGGGGCATCGCGCAAGGGTGATGTTGTCAATCAGATGGCATGGACGCCGGAACAGCTGGCCGTGGTCCGGGGTGGGATGCAGGATGTGATATACGCCGAGAACGGGACCGGGCGCCGGGCGCGGCTTGACGGGGTCCTGATGGCGGGAAAGACCGGAACCGCGCAATACGGGAATGGCCTCAAGCACACCTGGATGATTCTATTCGCCCCCGTTGAAGCGCCCCGCTATGCAGTGGCGATGCTGATTGAGAATGGAGTGTCCGGCGGTATCACGGCGGCCCCGCGGATGAGGGAGCTGATGCAGATGATCCTGGTGCGCGATGGCACGATTGTGCCTGCGCCGGAATTGCCGCCCGCCATGGAGCCGGAGATGATCGAAGGCGAGGAAGATGAAGGATAGACTGATAGCGCAGTGGAGCCTGTTCCGCAAGTCGAACTGGCTGCTGACCGGGGCGGTATGCATGCTGCTTGTCCTGGGGGTTCTCTTTGTCTACAGCGCCTGTTTCATCAGCGACGAGGTGGAGGTGAAGCCGCTTTATCTGCGCCAGATGCTGTGGATCGCCGTCGGGGCGGTCTGCTACACGGGGTTTGCCCTGTTGGACTTCCGGCGGTTGCGCCAGCACGCCTGGAGCATTTACGGGCTCTCGATCGGTTTGCTGGTGGCGGTGCTGCTGGTCGGGCGGACCATCTATGGAGCCAAACGCTGGCTGATGATCTTCGGGGACAGCGGTTTCGGCATCCAGCCATCGGAGGTGGCCAAGTTGGCGACGATCATCCTGTTGGCGAGCCGGCTCAGTCAAGCCGGCCGCAATCTGCAGCGGCCCGGCGAGGTCGCGATGGTGCTTCTGCTGGTTGCGCTGCCGGCGGGGCTGATCATCCAGCAGCCGGACCTGGGGACGGCCATGGTGTTTGTGCCGACCGCCATGGTCCTGATGTTCGCGGCCGGGGTGCCGTTCCGGTATGTCGGCACGCTGGCGGGGGTCGGGGCGGGGGTGGTCGGGTATATCCTGGCGGCACTGTTCCTGCCGGCGATGCTGGGTGCCAGCGGGCCGGTGCAGGAGCGGTTCGTAGCGATGAGCGGGCTGAGCGACTACCAGCGCGGGCGCATCGAGGTGTTCTTTGATTCGGAGAAAGATCCCCTCGGGGCGGGGTGGAATAAACGGCAGTCCGAGATCGCGGTGGGTTCCGGCGGACTGCGGGGGAAAGGATATCTGCAGGGGACCCAGAACATCCTGGGGTTCCTGCCGCGGTCCGTGGCTCCCACCGATTTCATCTATTCGGTGGTGGCTGAGGAGAAGGGGTTCATGGGATCGGCATTGGTGCTGGTTCTTTTCTCGGTGGTGATCCTGTCGGGCATGCTGACGGCGCTAGGCACGCTTGATCCGATGGGGCGGTTGCTGTGTGCGGGCATCTCGACGCTGCTCTTCTTCCATGTGTTCATCAACATCGCGATGACCGTGGGGCTGATGCCGATTACCGGACTGCCGCTGCCGCTGCTGAGTTATGGAGGGACGTTCATGGTGGTGACGATGTCAGCGCTTGGCATCATTCAGAGTGTGTATATCCGCAGTGACCGGCGGGTGACCTACCGGTAGACGGATGATTATCAACAGGGAGGGGATATAATGTTTGGATTCGGACGCAAATTGAAACGGCACAAGAGCGAGATCGTCATCAACGCGGAGTATCTGGAGACGCGGGTGGCGGTCCTGGATGACGGGATCCTGGATGAGTTCCATGTCGAGCACCCGACGGAGCAACGCATCGTCGGGAGTATCTTCAAGGGGAGGATCCAGAATCTTGAGAATGAACTGCAGGCGGCTTTCGTTGATATCGGGATGCCGAAAAATGCATTCCTGCATTACTGGGACATGATACCGGATGACGATGCCCGCCTGTTGGCGGAGGAGGGCGGCGGCGGGGGTGCCGCCAAAAGCGGACGGAACCTGCCGAGGCGCAAGCGGTTCTCGAATGAGGAAATCGCCAAGCGGTTCCCTCCAGGATCCGAGATTGTCGTGCAGGTGACCAAGGCCGCGATCGGGACCAAGGGTCCGCGGGTGACCGCCAGCCTGAGCATTCCCGGCCGGTACCTCGTGCTGATGCCGGGATCCTCCATGACCGGGGTCTCCCGCAAGATAGCGGATGCCAAGGAACGGGTGCGGCTGAAGAAGATCCTGGAACGGCTGCCCCTGCCTGCCGGATGCGGACTGATTGTGCGGACGGTGGCGGCGGATGCCAGCAAGCGCAGTTTCGTGAGGGACTTGCGCGGGTTGTCCTGTGCATGGCAGACCCTGCAGCAGGCATTGACCGAGAAGCCGGCGCCCTGCTGCCTTTACCAGGAACCCGATCTGGTGGAGCGGGTGGTGCGCGACAGCCTGACCGATGAGATTGACCGCGTCATCGTGGACGACCGGGAGAAGTTTGAGCGCTTACGGTCCATCGCCTCCGAGATTTCGCGTCAGGCAAAGGCCAAGATCCAGCTTTACGAAGGCGACATGCCCTTGCTTGAGCATTACGACGTGGAGCGGCAGGTGGAGCAGGCGTTCCGACGGCAGGTGCCGCTCAAGTCGGGTGGCTGCCTGGTGATTGATGAGACCGAGGCGATGATTGCGATTGACGTCAATACCGGAAGGCACAAGGGGAAGGGTGCCCAGGAGGATGTCATCCTGGAGGTGAATCTCGAAGCCGTGGATGAGGTGGCCCGGCAGCTTCGGCTGCGAAACATTGGCGGACTTGTGGTGATTGACCTGATTGACATGAAATCGCGAAAACACCAGAGTACGGTCTTCCGGGCCATGAAGGCGGCCCTGAAGAAGGACCGGGCGCGGACGAATGTGCTGGAAATCTCGGAGCTCGGGCTCATGGAGATGACGCGCCAGCGGGTGGAGGAGAGCCTGCTTTCCTCGACGGTTGTGGATTGCCCCTACTGCCATGGGCGTGGCAACGTGCGTTCGGCGCTCGGGGTGAGTGTGGAGATCCAGCGTCAGCTGGCTGCCGTGTTGCGTCGTTTCCGTGGCCGCAAGGAGATCCCGAACCTGCAGGTTGTTGTACATCCGACGGTGCTGGACCGCCTCCGCCGCGAGGACGAGGCATTCCTGGTCGAGCTCGAGAAGCGCTGCAATGGCCGTCTGGTGTTCCGCTCGGATCCGGCCAAGCATGTGGAATTCTTCGCCATCATGAATGCGACGGGCGGCGAGGTCTTGTATTCTCGCAAGGAGGATTAGTGCGGCGGTCGCCATGGGGCTGGCATGCTCATGGCGTGGCGTGGAAGAGGGGTTGCCTGGCAGGTGGAAAGAGGTTAGTATCGGCGGAGTGCCTTGGGAGGGGCGAAGATGCAGCAAACCAAGATGATCGTGGCGGTCGGGATGACGGCCTTCCTGCTGGCGGACGTCCTGCCGGCCGGTGCGCAGAGCAATGTGTTCGATGTGTTTGATGCACCCTCCTTTTCCGCCGCCGATGCGCCGATTGAGGTGGATGCCGAGCAACTGGATTATGACAAGATCAAAGGGCGAATCACGGGTGCCGGCAATGTGGTGATCGTGTTCGGGTCGGATGAATTGCGTGCCGGACGCGTCCTGGTCAATGTCAACAGCGGCGACACCTATGCCATCGGGAATGTGATCCTCCGGCGCGGCAGCCAGGAGGTCAAGGCCGACAAGCTGCATTATAATTTCCGCACGCGGGCATCCAGCCTTGACGCGCCGGTGGTGGATGCCTCGCCGTTCCGGGCCCTGGCGGACAAGGTGACCCGCTCGGCGGAGAATGTGTTCGTGCTGAAAAATGCCAAGGTGACCACCTGCATCTACAAGCATCCGCACAGCCATTATCACGTCAGGGCCCGGAAAATCACGGTCGAGCCCGGGAAAAGCATGAGGGCGTTGGGGGCGGTCTGGTTTTTCGGGCCCATCCCCTGCTTCTATATCCCTTACTGGTACCAGAGTCTGGATGAGCAATCCGGATTCCGTTTATACCCCGGCTACCGCACCCGCTGGGGGGCTTACCTGCTGGGCTCCTACCGCCAGCGGCTTGCCTCGTTCCTGCGGGCGGAGCATCATGTGGACTACCGCACGGAGCGGGGCATCGCGGTCGGTGAGGATCTCCGCTGGAATATCGCGGACGGCTTCGGTGATGTATCGCTTTACCTGCTGGATGACCAGATGCCGGTCCAGAAGGACGGGGCTCTGGATGCGCAGGACACGGAGAGCGAGCGGTATCGCATCCGGATTCGGCACAACCAGTCGTTCGGTGAGCGCACCCAGATGCTGTTGCAGGCGAATTACCTGAGTGATCCGCTCATCCTGCACGATTTCTTCGATCGCGAATACCGTCGTTCTCGCCAGCCGGAGAATTATCTTTCGGTTGCGCACCGGCGGGATGCCTTTACCGTCACGGCGCTGGCGAATATACGGCTGAACGACTTCTACGAGAACGTGAACCGGCTGCCCGAGGTGCTGCTGGACGTCTTTCGACTGCAGCTTGGCGACAGTTCCTTCTATTACGAGAGCCAGAGTTCGGCATCCCAGCTCGAACGGGTCTGGCCCGAAGGTGACGACACCGAGGATTATGCCGCCACGCGTCTGGATTCGGGACATATGTTCTATCAGCCGCGCCGGATAGACGGGTGGTTGAACGTGATTCCGCGCGCCGGTTACCGGGGGACGTATTACTCGGCGTCGCATTGGGAGCG
>CAZGBW010000025.1:9449-14791 GCA_964523995.1 uncultured Victivallales bacterium
TGATTCCGCGCGCCGGTTACCGGGGGACGTATTACTCGGCGTCGCATTGGGAGCGGATCACGGGGGATGCGACGAATCCGGTCACGGAATGGGTGGAAACCGGCGCGGTGTACCGGAATGCGTTCGAGGTGGGTAGCGAGATCTCGTTCAAGGCCTTCAAGCTCTTGCCCAGTTCCGTTGAACAGCCCTGGCGGCATGTGGCGGAGCCGTATGCGGACTACTCGATGCGCCTTGAGCCGAATGTGCTCCCCGATGAGCTTTATCAGTTCGACAGCGTTGACCGGCTGGACGCCGTGCATGAACTCCTGGTGGGGATGCGGAACAAGTTGCAGACCAAGCTCGACGGCTATTCCGTTGATGTGGCCGATGTCAATATCTATACCGTCCTTGACCTGGAGGTCGAGGAGGAGGAGCAGTTCCTGGATCTGCTCTATTGGGATACGGAGTTCCATCCGGCACACTGGATGGCGCTAGAAGTGGATGGCATCTATAGTTTGGACACCTCGGTGCTGCAGCGGCTGAATACGCGCTATTCCCTGTACCGCAAGGATGTCTGGTCCGCGGGGCTGGAACACCGGTACCGGGATGAGGATAGCAATCTCCTGGCGGTGGACGCGACGTTCTACCCGAACAAGGCCTGGGCGTTCAATGCGTTTTGCCGCTATGAGTTCGAGGGGAGCCATCTTGAGGAGCAGGGCGGCTACGTGCAACGCACGCTGGACTGTCTCGGCATCCGGGTTGGCGGGAGTATCCTGCCCGGTTATTCGCGTAGCGACGGGACCGAGCGGGAAGACGAGTATCGCGTCATGCTGGAAATGTGGTTGACCGCGTTTCCGGAAGTCGGTTTCGGGTCCAGATCCAACTAGGATGCCGCTATGAAAGCATTACCGATACCAGAAGACCCGCTGCTGTTCGGGGCCTCGGGTGACAGTGCGGTTACCGCGATCGAGGAGTGCGCGGATGGTGCCGGCATGATGATCTTCCACCGTGAGGGGGGGGAGACGCGGCACCGGGAGGTACCGTTTCGCCCGATGATCCTGGTGACGGCGGCACTGGCGGGGGAGTGCCCGATGGCGGAAGAACGCCGGACATTGGCTGGAGACGCGCCGCTGAACACGCTGCTCTTCTTCCGCAACCGGGCGGATTATCTCGAGGCGCGTCGCCGGCTGGCGGACAGGACCGGGGAGACCGCCGCTTCTCCCACGTCCCCTTTCGTCATGTTTGCCGACAGCGTGCAGCAGTATATGCTGCAGACCGGTTGCACGCTGTTCAAGGGCATGGCGTTCGAGCATTTGCACCGGCTGCAGCTGGACATCGAGTGCATAACGACCAAGGGCTACGACTTCTGCAATGCGGAGCGCGAGGGCGATCGCATTGTCGCCGTGGCCCTGGCCGACCAGAGCGGATGGACCGAGGTGCTGAACGGGGCGGAACTTGATGAGAAGACGCTGCTGGAGCGCATGGTCCGGATCATCCGGGAGCGCGACCCGGATATCATCGAAGGGCATAACATCTTCAATTTCGACCTGCCTTACCTGGCCACGCGGGCGGCGCGTCATGGCGTTCCCCTGGCGATCGGGCGCGACGGCCGTGAACCGGTGACGCGCTCCAGCCGTTTCAGCGCGGGGGACCGGACGGTGACCTACACCCGGTTTGATGTATTCGGGCGGCATGTGATTGACACGATGTTCCTGGCGCAGTCCTACGATGTGTCCCACCGGTCGCTCGACAGTTACGGCTTGAAATCCGTCGCCTTGCATTTCGGCGTTGCCGCCGAATCGCGGACCTATGTGCCCGGCGGAGACATCAGCAGTGTTTTTGCCAGTGATCCGGGGCGTCTGGTGGATTATGTCCGGGATGATGTGAAGGAGACCCGGAGCATTGGCGCGCTGCTTTCGCGCAGTGTGTTGGCGCAGGCGCAGATGTTGCCGTTCTCCTACCAGGATGTGGCGCTGCGCGGGAACGCCGTCAAGATTGATGCGTTGATGCTGCGGGAATACCTGCGCCAGGGTCGCTCGCTTCCGCTGCCCTCCGCCGGACGGGCCTTTGCAGGCGGCTATACCGATTTATTCCAGGAAGGGGTGATCCGCCCGGTGCATCACTGCGACATCCGCTCGCTCTATCCCTCGCTGATGCTGATGCACCGGCTGGGACCGGCGACCGATCATGCTGGTGTCTTCCTGAAGCTGCTGGAAACCCTGCGCACCTTCCGCCTGGCGGCGAAGTCGGCCATGCGCGAGGCCGCCGACGAGATGCAGCACCTGGAGCTGGACGCGTTGCAGGCGACCTTCAAGATCCTGATCAATTCCTTCTATGGCTACCTCGGGTTCCCGCAGGCGCGGTTCAACGATTTTGACGCGGCCGACCGTATTACACGGGAAGGTCGCGAGCTATTGACCGGTATGGTGCTCTGGCTTGAGGATCGCGGGGCGAAGCCCGTCGAGATTGATACCGACGGCATTTACTACGTGCCGCCTCCCGCAGCGGTCACCGGTCTGGAAAAGGAAGCGTTCCGGCAGGCGTTCGCGGCGTCGCTGCCGGCGGGTATCGAGATCGAGTTCGACGGCGAGTATGCCGCGATGTTCAGCTACAAGATGAAAAACTATGCGCTGCTGGAGACAGACGGCGAGATGATCATCAAGGGGGCCGCTCTCAAGTCAAGGGGGCTGGAACGCTATCAGCGTGATTTCATGCGGCGGCTTATCCGAATGCGACTTGAGGGCCGGGACCGCGAGTTGCCGGCGTTGAAGGCCGAATTCGAGGGTGCCCTGGCCCGGCGCGAGCTACCGGTCGAGGACCTGGCGAAAACGGAGGTTCTTTCCGATTCGCTGGCGCTGTACGCCCGCAAGCGGGACCGGGAGGCCGGGGCGCGGCGTGCCGCCTATGAGCTGGCGATCCGCTCGGACCGTGAATACCGGGCGGGGGATCAGGTGGCGTACTATGTGACCGGGACAAGGAAGAATGTGGCGGTGCATGAGAACGGAAAACTGATTGCCGACTGGGATCCGCAGCGGCGGGATGAGAATGTGGCCTATTACCAGGCGAAACTGGATGCGCTTTACGAGAAGCTCGGCGGAGGGGCCGGGAGTCCGCGTCAAGGCGTGTTGTTTTAAGGAGGCGAAGCATGCAGGAACGATATCGGGGCGGGTTCACGTTGATCGAATTGCTGGTGGTCATCCTGATCATCACGATCCTCGGGACGGTTGTCGGCGTGAAGCTGGCCGGCAAGCCGCATGAGGCGCGCCGCGCGGCGACGGTGGCGCAGTTGGAGAACTTCCGCACGGCGCTCAAGCTCTACCACATGGACAACGGCGTATATCCCGCGCAGCGCCAGGGCCTCCAGGCCCTGGTCGAGGCGTCTTCCATGGATCCCCGCCCGCGCCGGTTTGCGGAAGGGGGGTACCTGGACCGCCGCGAGCTGCCAAGGGATCCGTGGGGGAATTCCTATGTCTATCTTATTCCCGGTACGGGCGGCGAATCCTACGAGATTCTTTCCTACGGGCGCGACGGGAGGCCCGGGGGCGATGGCGAGGATAGCGACATCTCGAGCGCCGGGAATACCGCTCCATGAGCAGGGGTGGACCTGCTTGAGCCCGCCGGGCGGAGTCATTCGCGAGGGAGGTGATGGATGAGTTGGTATGTTCTGCATCTGCGACCGCGTTCGGAGAAGAAAGTCGCCGAGGTCTGCCAGGCCTACGGGATGGAGCATTATCTCCCCTTGCGCGAGGAAACCAAGATATACCAGCGCCGGAAGGTGACCGTGCATAAGCCGCTGTTCAGCGGGTATCTGTTTGCCTTCGTCACTCCGGATACCCGGATCTACCTCCAGCGGACGAATCATATTATCCGTTTTCTGGAGCCGGGACGCGAGGAGGATCTCCTGCGGGAACTGGAGCAGATACGGCTTGCGCTGGAGGCGGATCCGAAGCTGGAGGCGGCCGCGGAGTTGAGCGAGGGGTGCCGTGTTCGCATCAAGGGTGGCCCGTTCATGGGCATAGAAGGGGTGCTCCAATCGGTCCGCGGGAAAACGCAGGTTCGGCTGAATGTGGAGATGATCGGGCAGTCCGTCACCCTGGATGTGGACCGCGCGCTGCTTGAGTATATCGACGGGTAGGCCGGGCACCCGGAGCCGTTTTCGCCGGGGAATACAATAAACGGTGTGGAAGCACGTTCTGTGTGCAATGGTGCCGCTAGATGGCGGCGTGAAGACGAGGGGTTGGAATCACACGCATGGGAGGTCGGGAATGAAGACGGAACTGAGGATGATCGGGACAGGGCTGCTGGCGGCGGGACTGCTGGTGGGATCGGTATTGGCGGAGGGCCTGGCGGCAGGGCAGGAGCAACCCGCGAAACCGGCAATGTGCAAAGGGAAGGACCGGAAAGGTGCCGATGGGGAACGCAGTGCATTTCAAGAGCAGCAGAAAGCGCGGATGAAGGCGCACTTCGAGTCGCAGCGCGCTGCCGGGAAGGCGGTTATGGAGGCCGTCAAGACGGAGGAGGATGCGCACAAGGCGCTGGCGATGCTTCGCGGCCATCGCGTTGCCGCGCGAGTGGCTAACGAGGCCTTCTTCGAGGAGCAGTGGGAACGGCGGATGACCGATGTCGGCCAGCGGTTCGAGGCCAAGAATGTACCGATGGAAAAGCGGGAGGAACTGTTGAAGAAGATGGTTGCCGAGCGCGGGACCAGGAAGGCGGAGTCGGATGCCCGCTATACAGCCATGCTGGCAGCACTGGATGAGCTGGCTGCAAAAGCCGATCTGACCAAGGATGATATCCGCGCGGTGCTGAAAAAGGACGGCCCGAGGCGGGGTGGCAAGGGACCTGGAAATCCTGACAAGCCGCGGCATGGCAAGAAGAACAAAGGCGACGGCGCGGACAAGAAGGCCCCCGCTGCAGCTCCTGCGATATAACGCCGGAGGCGAATAGCAACAGCCCGCCGGGGATTCCCCGGCGGGCTGATGCTTTCCCGGTTCAGCGCTTCTTGTGGGGACAGTCGTTCTTCCCCTCGTACAGCAGGCTGCAGACGGGAATATCCATGTACTGCGCGATTTGATCGAGGTTCTTCACCGACGGGAACCGGAGCCCCCGCTCCCACTGGCTGACCACGGAAACCGAGACATCCAGTTCATGCGCCACCCGTTTCAGCGGCAGGCCTTCAGCCCGCCGCCACAGGCGGAGACGGGCACCGAAACGTTCAGCCGTGGACAGCTTCAAAAGCCCGATGGCCCTGCCATCCTTTGTTCTTATCGTTGCCATAATGCGATCCTTTCATTAACAAGCTGTGTAACTATTGCACAACCTTCGCCGCCTGTCATCAACTATTTTGCGCTTTGTGCGCAAAC
>CAZGBW010000026.1:0-14726 GCA_964523995.1 uncultured Victivallales bacterium
GTGGTGTCTTTCGTGCCGATGTGGGAGCTTAAAGGGCTGACCTTCCTGCCGCTCTACTTCGCCGGCGGGCTTGGCGAGCCCAATCCCGACGGATCCGGCGGGTGATGGAAGCACGCTGTCTTGAAGGCAATTGAATGGATGATGCCCCCGCTTGCGTTCCCGGTCCTGTCCGGGTATTGTCATGTGCATGACCGCGATCCCTCCGAGTGTTAACAACGAAGCCCCCGCCCAAGGCCGCATGCCGGTCGGTTTGTCCGTCTGGATGGGACGGCTTCTGCTGATCCTGGCACCCGTCTTGTCCGGTCTTTACGCGCTCCACGCCGGACAGGATACGAACTGGGATCTGCTCAATTACCACTTCTACAACCCCTTTGCTTTCCTTTTCGACCGCATGGGACAGGACATCGCCGTCGCCCATGTGGCGACCTATTACAATCCGCTGATGTATCTGCCGTTCTATTGGGCCGTCACCTCGCTTTCGCCAAGGATCGTCGGCTTCATGCTGGGCCTCATGGCCGGATTCAACGTCTGGCTGCTGTACGGGATCGCGCGACAATGCATCGATCTAGGCCAGCGCTACCGGACCTTATGGGCCTGTGTCGGCGTGGCCGCGATCGGTTCTTCGGGTGCCATGAACCTGGCCGAGACCGGCACCAGCTATGGGGACAATATCCTGAGCCTTCCGATTCTGGGGTCGGTCTGGCTGATCTTGCGGTTCCGCGCCCGCTTACGGGTCTCCCTGCGTTCCGGTTGGCCCATCGCCGCCATGGCGGGCCTTTTGATGGGTGCCACCCTGGGCCTGAAATTGCCCTTCGCCATTTACGCCGTGGCGCTCTGCACGGCATTTTTCGGGCTCGCACTGCCGTTCGCGCGCCGGTTCTGGCTGGCCTTGATCTTCGGCGTCGGCGTGCTGGGCGGTACCGCGCTGACCGGCGGATTCTGGATGCTGGAAATGTGGCAGCGCTTCCGGAATCCGGTCTTCCCATACTTCAACGACGTCTTCCAATCGACCTGGGGTGCCATCGGCTCCTACCGGGACGAGCGCTTTCTGCCCACGAGCCTGGTCCAATGCCTGCTGTTTCCCTTTCAGCTCACGATCAACCCATTCCAGGTCGGCGAGGTGGCTTTCCGGGACCTGCGCATTCCGCTGCTTTACCTCCTGCTGCTGGCGCTGCTCGGCCGGACCCTTTGGCGCCACCGGCCCGGCTGCCGGCGCGCGAGCCCGGGCGACACGGGCGAGGCCCGGGGCACAACCCGGTTCCTGATCATCTTCATGGTTGTCGCTTTCATCCTGTGGATGAAGATGTTCTCGGTTTACCGGTATGCGATCGTCTGCGAATTCCTCGCGCCGCTGGCGATCCTTATGCTCCTGCGAACCCTTTTGGGCGACACGCGTCGGCAACTCCAGATCGCCTTGATGTGCCTGGTGATGCTGCTGGTCACTGTGAAGCCCGGCAACTGGGGACGGCGTCCCTGGACCACCGACTATTTCGATGTCCGGCTGCCGCCGTTCGCCGAACCCGGAAACACCCTCATCCTCACCACCGGCCACAACGCCACGGCCTACCTGATCCCGTTCTTCCCGCCTCCGGTCAGGGTCCTGCGACTCCAGGGGTATCTTACCGGTCCTTCCCCGAATCCGAACGATACCGATCGCCTGATGAGGCTGACCGTGGATACCCATTCCGGGCCGATCTATGGTCTTTTCCGATCCTACGATGAGGCCAATGCCCTGGCGACCTTGGAATCCTATGGCCTGGAATTGGACAGCGCGGAAGCCCCGCACCACTTCGTGCCGGGGATCGAGTCCCAGCCCGAGCACCCCTTCTATCTGCGCCGGGTGAAGCGCAAGACCGAAATCAGGGAAAGTCCGGAAGATAACCGTTAACGGGCTTGCTTTATAACTTCACCGTTTTCCTAACAATTTGCCATAAGAGATTCGAGTGTACGAGTACGTGTACGAGTAAGAAATCCACACACGTCTCACCGTACTCGTACACCTACTCGTACACCCAGATCTCCCCATCCCCAACACTCTAATAAAAAGTTGCCAATCTATTTTCGCCCACCGCAGTGGGCGGCGGGCTTGCTTGTGTCCTCGCTATCGCCGGTCATGCCACCCACGCCGCGCCCGAAACGGGCCGTCACATCAGGGTTGCACCGATTCTTGGAGTGTGGCATACTGCGTCCCGTTTTCGGTAGAAACCATAATCAAATCCAACCAGGAGGGGGAGCCGCGCATTATGAAGAACATTCCGGTCGAGAACGTGAGGAACTTTGCCATCATGGGTCATACGGGGAGTGGTAAGACCACGTTGACGGATGCGCTGCTTTATCGTCTGGGTGTCAATGACCGGCTGGGGTCCCCGGCGACGGGCACCAGCATGAGCGATTACACCGACCAGGAGAAGGCCCGCAAGATCTCCATCTTCTCCACCACGTTCAGCGCCGTCTACAAGACCAAGGCGGGTGCATCGTTCGAGATGGTCTTCACCGATACCCCCGGCTATGCCGATTTCTTCGGCAGCGTCATCGCCGCCGCCCGCAGTGCCGAGACCGGCATGATCGTGGTGGATGCGTCCGCGGGCGTGCAGGTTGGTACGCATCGCGCCTGGAAGTGCTGCAAGAGCCGCGGGCTCCAGTCGCGCGCGATCGTGGTGACCGGCCTGGACAAGGAGAACACGGATTTCGCGAAGACGGTGCTGGAGATCCAGGATGCCTTCGGGACGAATTGCGTACCGGTGGTGATGCCGCTTACCGACAAGAGCGGTGTCATCGATATCCTGGCCTCGAACAGCGTCCCCGCCGATCTGGAGGACGAGGTGACGGCGGCCAAGGGTGGACTGGTGGAACTGGCGGCCGAGACCGATGATACGCTGCTGGAGAAATACCTCGGTGGCGAGGCTCTTTCCGCGGAGGAGATTGCCGAGGGCCTGGTGCATGCCGTCGCCCATGGCCGGTTCGTACCGATTTTCGTCTGTATGCCGTTGAAGGGAATCGGCGTGGACGAACTGCTTGACGGCGTCTCGCGCTTCTTTGCCTCTCCGGTCACGGTGTCGCATCAGGACATCAACGGGAAGTCGATAGACGCGTCCCCGGCGGCTCCTCTGGCGGGGCTGGTCTTCCGTTCCGTGAATGATCCCTTTGTCGGGCAGCTCGCCTTTGTCCGGATCTTCGGTGGTACCCTGAAGAGCGAGTCCGAAGTGCTGAACGCCTCGACCGGCGAAAAGGAGAAGGTCGGCAACCTGCTCTTCGTCGCGGGCAAGAAGCAGACGCCGGTCGAGCAGGCGACGGCAGGTGACATCGTGGCGATCCCGAAGCTCAAGGCGACGCATGTGGGGCAGACCCTTTGCAATCTTGGAAAGCCGATCGTGATCGATCCGCTGCATTTCCCGAAACCGGTGATGTTCATGGCGGTGACGGCCAAGACACAGGCGGACGAGGACAAGATCGGCACGGCGCTCAAGCGCGTCTGCGAGGAGGACCCCACGCTGTCGGTTGACCGGAATGCGGAAACGCATGAAGTGGTGCTGCAGGGGCTTGGCGATGTGCATATTGATGTGACGGTGGACCTGATGAAGAGCCGCAGCAATGTGAGCGTGGACCTCAGCACGCCCAGGGTGGCATACCGCGAGACCGTGACGGCGGTCGGCGAGGGGCACTACAAGCACAAGAAGCAGTCCGGCGGGCGCGGCCAGTACGGCGATGTCTATCTGCGGGTGGGGCCGAAACTGCCGGATGAGGAGGAGTGGTTTGTCAACGCGATTGTCGGTGGCGTGATTCCCGGCAATTTCATCCCGGCGATCCAGAAGGGCCTCCTGGAGGGGATGACGAAGGGGCCGCTGGCGGGCTATACCGTGACCCATGTCAAGGCGACGGTCTACGACGGGTCGTACCACGATGTGGATTCCTCCGAAGTGGCCTTCAAGATCGCTGGCGGGCGGGCGCTGAAGCTGGCGATGAAGAGCGCGAAGCCGGTCCTGCTGGAGCCGATCATGCGCGTGCGGGTGGCGATACCGGATGACTGCATGGGTGATATCAACGGGGACCTGAACCACAAGCGCGGGCGGATTCTCGGGATGGAACTGGACGAGGGGATGCAGGTGATCACGGCCGATGTCCCGCAGGCGGAACTGTTCAAGTATTCGGCCGAGCTACGGTCCATGACCGCCGGGCGTGGTTCGTTCGAGATGGTGTTTGACCGTTACGAGCAGGTGCCCTCGAATGTGGCGCAGAAGATCATTGCCAGTGCGGATGTGCAGGAGGATGAGGAATAACGGCGGATGATAACGCGATGCGAGCTTTGTCCCCGGCGCTGTGGCGCGAACCGGGCGGCTGGCGAACGGGGCTGGTGCAAGGCTGGCGGACAGGTTGAGATTTTCCGCTATGCCCCGCATCAGGGGGAGGAACCGCCGGTATCTGGCAGCAGAGGGTCCGGAACGGTTTTCTTCAGCCGTTGCACCCTGGCCTGCCTGTATTGCCAGAACTTCCCGTGGAGCCAGCAGGGGCAGGGGGATGTCTACGATACGGAGGACCTTGCCCATGCATTCCGGGCCCTAGCCCGGCACGGGTGCCACAACTGGAATCTGGTGAGTCCGACGCCATGGATGCCGCTGGTGCACGAGGCGCTTGAGCAGGTGCGCGAGGAGGGACTGCGTCTGCCGGTGGTGTATAACACCAGTGGCTATGAGCGTATCGAGACGTTGCGGGCGTATGCGGATGACATCCAGGTTTATTTGACGGATCTGCGGTATTCACGGGCGGCGACGGCGCTGGCCGGGTCGGGTGCCGGGGATTATGTGGACTGCGCCCGCGACGCGCTACGCGAGATGTGGAACCGGCTGGGGCCGCTTCGTTGTGATGAAAATGGTGTTGCGCTTTCCGGTGTGATTTGTAGAATCCTTGTCCTGCCGGGATTTGCCAGTGAGGCGGTCGAGAGTCTGGAATGGGTGGCGGCAGCACTGGGGACGGATGTCGCGGTCAGCGTGATGGCCCAGTATCATCCGGCCTGGAGGGCGGTGGATCGGGAACCGTGGAACCGGCGGGTGACGGACGAGGAATACCGTCAGGTTTGCGACGCCGTGGAGTCCCTCGGCTTCGAGACGGGCTGGATGCAGGAGCCTGGCGGGGACAAGGAAGACGGGCTTCTCGGGCATACGATGAGCCGGGGCGGTTTTGACAAGGGGTGTCCGGTGTGAATCCTGCGGTGGGGTTTGGCGGCGCCGAGCAGTGTGTGGATTGGTAACGAACAGCAGGGAAGGATGATAGCATGAGTGGTCATAGCAAATGGGCAACCATCAAACACAAAAAAGGTGCGGCAGACGCCAAGCGCGGCAAGATTTTCAGCAAGCTGGCGAAAGAGATCATGGTTGTATCGCGGCAGGGCGGGGGCGATCCGGGAGCGAACATCACGCTCCGCACGCTGATCCAGAAGGCCAAGGGCGTCAACATGCCGAACGAGAATATCGAGCGGGCCATCAAGAAGGGCATTGGCGAGACCGGCGCGGCGGCGTTTGAGGAAATCACGTACGAAGGCTATGCGGGTGGCGGTGTGGCGCTGGTGGTGAACGTGTTGACGGACAACCGCAACCGGGCGGCGGCGGAAATCCGGCATATCTTCGGCAAGCATGGTTCCAGTTTCGCGCAGCAGGGGTCGGTCAGTCGTACCTTTGAGCGCAAGGGGCAGCTTCTGGTGGATGCGACCGCCGTCACGGAGGATCGCCTGATGGAAGTTGCCCTGGAGTCGGGTGCCGATGACATCGCGCTCGATGGGGAGCAGTATGAGATCCTGACATCCCCGTCGGTTTTCGCGGATGTCTGCGACGCGCTGGAAGCGGCGAAGATCCCGGTGGCCGGCAAGGAAGTGACATTGCTGCCCACCTTGTGGGTGCCGGTTACGGATGTGCATCAGGCCCGTTCGATCCTGAAATTCGTGGCAGCGCTGGAGGACAACGACGACGTGCAGAATGTCTACTCCAACATGGATATGACCGATGAGGTCATGGACGCCGTTGGCGAGGATGCGTGACGCCGGACGGGATCAGGATCCTGGGGATAGACACGTCCCTGCGCTGCACGGGATTCGGGGTGGTGGAGGCCCGTGGCAGCGCCATGAAGGCGGTTGATTCCGGGTGCCTGAAGACGAAGCCGGAATGGCTGCACTCGGCATGCCTCAAGCATATTGCGGAGGGCATCCGGCGTGTGATCGCCGAGACCTCGCCGGTGGGGGTGGCGATCGAGGGTGCGTTTTTCTGCAAGAACGTGAAGACGGCGATGGTGCTCGGGGAGGCACGGGGGGTGGCGATCGCCGCCTGCGCGGAGGCGGGTCTTCCGATATTTGAATATGCGCCGCGGCGGGTGAAGCAGGCGGTGACCGGCGTGGGCGGGGCTGAGAAGCTGCAGGTGATGAAAATGGTGATGCGGCTGCTCGGGCTGGAGGCGGAGGTGCAGCAGGATGCCGCCGATGCGCTCGCGCTGGCCATCTGCCATTTGCAGAGCGCCCGCGGGATTGCCCGGCAGGATCCGATATAACCGGTCGGTGAAGGCGGGTTTGTGGAGGTTTGCGGATGATCACGTTTTTGAATGGCATCTTGGTGGAAAAGCAGCCGACACGGATGGTGCTGGATGTCGGCGGGGTGGGCTATGAGGTGTTCATCCCCCTCAGCAGTTTTGACCGGCTGCCGGCGACCGGGACGCAGGTCCGGATTCTCACGGTGGATCATGTGCGCGAGGATGCGCATCTGCTCTACGGATTCATGACGGAGGCGGAACGGGCGATGTTCCATTTGCTGACGGGGGTTTCCGGCATTGGCCCGAAACTGGCGCTCAGTGCATTGAGCGGGCTTACCGTTCGCGACCTGAAGGCGGCCGTGGTGGAAGGCAACGTGAAGCGGATCAGTTCGGTGTCGGGCATTGGCGCGAAAATGGCGGAGCGGATCGTGGTCGAGCTGAAGCATAAATTATCCGCGGCCGAGGCGCTCGAGGCGGTTTCCGGGGTTGTGGAACCGGGCGGCGGCAGTGCCCTGCGCGATGCGCTGATGGCGCTGGTGGCCTTGGGCTACAAGCAGGAGGATGCCCGGAAGATGATCCTGAAGGTGAATGAACTTCACCCCGAGGTGAGTGACGTGGAGCGGATCATCAAGATCGCCCTTTCAAAATAGGATGCTGCCATGCCGAGAACGGTCGAGGATTTATCGGAAAAGGACCAGGAGTTTGAACTGAAACTGCGCCCGTCGCGCTTTGCGGACTTCGCGGGGCAGCGCCGGGTCCTGGAGCAGCTTGAACTGGCGGTGCAGGCCGCGCGGCAGCGCGGGGATGTGCTGGACCATGTGCTGCTGTCCGGGCCGCCGGGACTTGGCAAGACGACGCTGGCCTATATCCTGGCGGCCGAGATGGGCAGCAACGTCCGCGTGACGTCCGGGCCGGTGATTGACAAGGCCGGTGATCTGGCCGGTCTGCTGACCAGCCTTGAGCGGGGCGATGTCCTCTTCATTGACGAGATCCATCGGATGCAGAAAACCGTGGAGGAATACCTGTATTCCGCCATGGAGGACTTCGTGCTGGATATCATGATCGACCAGGGGCCCAATGCCAGATCGGTGCGGCTGGAGATTCCCCGTTTCACGCTGATTGGCGCCACGACACGGCGGGGGCTGATTTCCGCGCCGCTGCGCTCGCGCTTCGGACTCAACAACCGGCTCGATTACTATGATGTCGCGACGCTGGTCTCGATTGTCAAGCGGTCTGCGCGCATCCTGAATGTGGACATTGACGAGAGTGGTGCGGAGGAAATCGCCAGCCGTTCCCGGGGAACGCCGCGGATCGCCAATAACCTGCTGCGGCGGGTGCGCGATTACGCGCAGGTGCGTGCGGATAATTTCATTGACCGGCCGGTGGCGGATAAAGCGCTGGAGATGCTTGAGATCGACCGGCACGGCCTGGATGAGATGGACAAGCGGATTCTCGAGACCATCATCCACAAGTTTGCGGGCGGCCCTGTCGGGCTAAGCAACATTGCGGTGTCGGTCGGTGAGGAGCCCGACACGATCGAGGAAGTGTACGAGCCGTATCTGATCCAGGAAGGCTACATGGCGCGGACGCCGAAGGGGCGTGTGGTGACGGAGCTCTGCTACACCCGGTTCGGCATGAAGCCGGATGCACGCGGGAAGGCGCAGCTAGGGCTGGACCTGGAGTGAGCCAGTACTGCCGCCCGACTGGATAATGGCACGGATCGCGACTTCCTGCTGGGTGCGGTCGGCCATGTTCTTGATCCGCACGGTGCCGGCGGCGAGATCGTCCGGCCCCAGGAAAATGGCGTGACGTGCCCCGCTACTCCCTGTCTTTGCAAAGAAGGCCTTTGGCTTTTCCGACGCGAGCCCAAGGCTGACGCTGTACTGTTGGCGGCGGAGCGCCGCCGCGATTTGAACGGCGGCCTGGTTTTGCTCCGGCTGCATGAAGCCGATGCAGTAATCCGGCGGTGCGCCGGTGGCGGTGGCGGTCTTCCCGAGTTCCTCCAGGAGTTCCTCGATCACCACATCGCCGAAACCGAGCCCGACGCCGGTAATATCGCCGCCGCCGATGCTGGCCAGCAGTTTCCCGTAGCGGCCCCCGCCGAAGATGGCCCGGAGCCTGGATTGCGCATCAAAGGCCTCGAAAACAATTCCCGTGTAGTAGGAAAGACCGCGGATGACGCCGATATTGAACACGGCGATGTCTTCAATGCCGTAGGCGGAAAGCATGGCGATGAAACTTGAGATTTCGGCCAGTGCCCCGGATTCCACGCCAAGGATAGCGTGAGCTTCCTCCAGCGTCTTCACCTCCAGCAGCCTGAAGACGGATGGAATGGCCTGCGGCGAGACGCCTTCGCTGGCGAGCAGCGCCTCGATCTCGTTGTCGGGGATTTTCCCGCGCTTGTCCAGTGCCAGGAACGTGGCGGCATGGTGAGACGGCTCGATGCCGAGTTTCAAAAGCAATTCCGCCAGCAGCGCCCGCGAGCTGAAGTGAATGCGGTAATGATCCTTGTCAAGACCGAGGGCTCCCATGGCGTTGACGGCGGTGGCAATGACCTCCGCTTCCGCCGCCACCGAGGGCTCGCCCAGGATGTCGAGATTCCACTGGTAGTGCTCGCGCTTGCGCCCGCGGGTTGTCCGCTCATAGCGGAAGCACTGGGCGATGGTAAACCACTTGAGGGGAAACTGCAGGGAGCCTTGCCGGGCGGCAATCATCCGGGCCAGGGTGGGTGTCATTTCCGGACGCAGCGCCAAATCACGACCGCTCTTGTCCTTGAAATGGTAAATCTGATCCATGATTTCCTCGCCCGCTTTGCGAACCAGCAGGTCGAGGCTCTCGACGACACAGGCATCGTACTCGTCGAAACCGGAGCGGCGGGCGGCATCGGTCCAAGCCGAGAAGACCGCATTGCGAAGGCGCATGTCTTCCGGGTAGAAATCGCGCATGCCGCGCGGGGGACCGAATGTTGATGGCGATGCCATGATGCGCTGGCTTCAGCGTGCAACCGGCGGTGCGGCGGAAACACGCTCGCGCATCAGCTTGCCGGCACGGAACCGGACGACATTATGCTCCGGAATCGGAACCGGAATGCCCGGCATGTTGGGATTGCGACCGATCCGCCGTTTGCGCCGGCAGACATCAAACACGCCGAAATCGCGGAACTCCACATGCTCACCCTCGGTCATAGCCTCGGCAATGTAATCGAGGGTCTTCTGAATCACGGTGAACACATCCTGCTGGGGAATGCTGGTCTCTTTTGAAATCCGAACAACCAGATCACGCTTGGTCATCTCTATGCTCCTTCTTTTCCGCTCCCGGATTGCGGCCTGGACGCGGCACACCTAACGACAAATACGACAGGATTAGATACTACCGTCGAAGAGGATGCAAGCTCAAATCGTACGGCGGACTGTTTTTCCGGCGACAGGTGTTTTCGGCAGGGCATAACCGAAAAAATAGTATTGAAGCGCTCCTTCCAGTTTGCTTTGATGCGCGCGTATCTGCCCTGTATCACGTTTCCCCAGTGAAAGGCCATCTGTGCGTTATGCCGTTGTCTCCGATATCCATGCCAACCTCCAGGCCTGGAACGCCGTCCTGACCGATATCGCCGCGAAGCGGTGCGGCCGTATCCTCTGTCTTGGCGACATCATCGGCTACGGCCCCAATCCCTCCGAGGTGCTGGAGTCGGTCTATCGCCATGTTGACGGTTTCTGCATCGGGAATCATGATGCCGTTGTTTGCGGCAAACTCGACCCGGCCCTCTTCACGGATCATGCCCGGCGCATGCTGGACTGGACCCGCCAGCGTCTTACCGAGAAGGCGACCCGTTTCCTGGCCGCCCAGCCCCTCACGCTGACGGGGCCCGGTTTCCGATGTGTCCATGGCGACTTTACCGAGCCCTCCGCATTCAATTACATCGAGGGCGCTGACGAGGCCGCCCGCTGCTGGAGTGCCGCCCCGGAACCCCTCCTGTTCACGGGGCACACGCATGTTCCCTCCCTTTTCGTCATTGGGTCCAGCGGGACCACGCATCCGGTGCCGCCCCAGAGTTTCGTCATCGAGCCGGGAAAACGCTATCTGGTCAATCCGGGTTCGACTGGCAATCCCCGCGGAGGAGACGCGCTGGCCACCTACTGCATCTATGACGATGAGGAGCGTTCGCTGGTCTGGCGTTCGGTTCCGTTTGACCTGGACACGTGCCGGGCGGCGCTTCTGGCGGCCGGTTTCTCCGCGTCCGACACGCCGTTCCTTGAGCGCGATCCCCGGCGGCGGCTTCTCGCCGTGCGCGAGGCGGTCTGCTTCTCGCCGGCCCGTACCGCGGCCGAGCGCGCCCGCGGCGTCACCCCGGTCAGCGAGCTTGCCCGTCTCAGTCTTTCCGCCCGCCGCTGGAAGCGCATTGCGCTCGGGGCTAGCGCCGCCGGTCTTCTTGCCGCCGCCGCCGCCGTCGGCATCGTGTTGCTTCATCCGCCCGGCGGGGCGCTCATCCTCCCCTCCGGGGAATTGCCGGCGGCGGCACCCGCCTCCGCCGAGAATCTCCTGCCGCCATTTCCCGGCGCGACCGATGGGGCCGCGCTGCCCGGCTGGCGGGTCCGTCTCGACCGTCCGCAGGCAACCACGATCACGGCGGAACCGGGAACCGCGGGTCCCGTCGTCACGGTCACCGTGGCGGGATCGCCCGCCCGGTTCCGCATCGAATCCCCGCCCGTGCGGCTTGATCGCCGGGACCTGGAGAGATTCCTGCTCAAGACAACCCTGCTCCGGTCGCCCGATTTCAACGGGACCGTCCTGTTTGCCGTTGAGCAGCTTGGCGAAGCGGATACCGGCTCGTATCCCATCCTCGTGCGCGAGACCAAGGATCCGCCTCCCAGGAGCCCGGTGATCAAGTTCACGACCGATGGTGCCAGACGTTCGCCGGACATGCGTTTTGTGCGTTTCGCCATCGAAGGGGAGCACCGCGGTTCCGCGACCTTTACGACGCCAACGCTGGAGCCGATCGCCCGCTGAGTGCCCAGGACGGCGGATCGATTCCGTTCGGCACGGATGACTCAACCCTGTGGAGGACAAGGTTATTCTTGAATGGCCACGAAGTCCCGGAATCTCGACATTCGGGCGTGTAAATCAAAGTATTGACCCCGGCGGCATGGTATTGATAAAAATGAAGGCGTTGTTTTGCAGCGCTTGATAACGAAACATAAGGAGGCTCGTCATGAAACATCGTCTGGTTACCCTTGCCACCGCCGCGGTCATCACCGCCGGTATCGCCGTCAATGGACTGTCTGCCGAGGAGGCGGCTGGGGGCTTGCGCTATTCCATCAGTGTCAGCAAATTCAAGAATGAGGCGAACTGGAGCGGCAAATGGGACCTCGGCGACGGGTTCACCACCATCATGACCGACGTGCTCAATGAAACCAAGAAGTTCATCGTGCTCGGCGATACGGAAATGCGCGGTGCGGCGATGGATGAGCAGGATTTCGCGGCCAGTGGGCGCGCTGCCGGCGGGAAGAAGGCCCCGAAAATCGGCCGTATGACCCCGGCGCAGCTCCTGGTGCGCGGCTCGATCACCCATGTGCAGGAGACCGGTGGTGGCGACGGTGGGGTGAACTTCAAGGGGCTTCAGCTGGGTGGCAGCAAGGCCAGTGCCGAGGTCAACATCACCATGTATCTGGTCGACTCGGAGACCGGACAGGTCGTCGCCTCGCAGAAGGTTGTCGGCAAGAGCGGCAAGCGCGGCATCGGTGTCGGCTACTACGGATCCAAGCTCGGAGGACTGACGGGGAACATGGCCGGATTCACCAGTGACAATGTCGGCAAGGCGTGCGAGGCCGCTGTTTCCGATGGGGTCAAGTTCATCATCGGGCAGCTCGAGAAGATCCCGTGGGAAGGAAGCGTCGTGCTCGCCAAGGAGGATCGTGTCATCGTCAACCGTGGAACGCGTGATGGCGTCACGGTCGGCATGCAGTTCAAGGTTGGCAGCGTGGAAGAGCTGGTGGATCCGGACTCCGGGGAAGTGCTGGACAGCGAAATGACCACCGTTGCCGAGCTGGAGGCCACTGAGGTGAAGGAAAAGGTCACAACCTGCAAGATCCTCACCGGCAGCGGGATTGATAAGGGCATGACGATTTTCGCGAAGTGACATGCCTGACCTTCCGTCCTACCTGAGTGCCTGCCGTCGGGATGTCGAGGGGGCGCTGGAGCGGGTTCTGCCCCCCTCGGCGGACCCGCCTGCGGTGTTGCACGAGGCCATGCGCTACAGTGTCTTTGCCGGTGGCAAGCGCATCCGCCCCGTGCTTGCCTTCGCCGCCGCCGAATGCACGGGGGCGGCCCGGGCCGTCGCCATACCTGCCGCCACCGCCATTGAACTGCTGCATACCTATACGCTGATACACGACGATCTGCCCTGCATGGATGACGATGACCTTCGCCGGGGCAAGCCGACGTGCCACATGGTCTTCGGCGAAGCCAACGCGCTGCTGGCGGGAGATGCGTTGCTGACGCTGGCTTTTGAAACCGCCGTTTCCTCGCCCGTTGCCGCTGCCGCCATCGTGCGCACGCTTGCCGTGGCTGCCGGCAGTCGAGGCGTGGTCGGTGGCCAGGTGGCCGATCTTGCCGCCGTTGGAACGATTGGCGAGGGCGAGCTGCTGTTCATCCACGAGCACAAGACGGCGGACCTTTTCCGTGCCGCGGTGGAGATGGGCGCCCTGTCTGCCGGTGCCGTGCCTGCGGTCGTGCAGGCGCTGGGGGCTTTCGGACGTGCCGCCGGTCTGGCCTTTCAGATTGTTGACGATATCCTGGATGCGGGGAATCCTGACGACCAGAGTTTCTCCTGCATCCGTGTCATGGGAATGCCTTGGGCGAAAGCGCGTGCCGCCGAGTTGACCGGGGAGGCGATGGACGCCCTCCGCCCGTTCGACAAGGAGGCCGAGCCGCTGCGGGCGGTCACCCGGTTCCTGCTGGAAAGGACATCATGAGTACGATTGCCTGGATTTCCGCTTTCGCCGCCATTCTGACGGCCTACCTGCTTGGCTCTGTTCCCTTCGGACTGCTTATCGGGCGCGCCCGGGGTGTGGACATCCGAAAGACGGGAAGCTGCAATATCGGCGCGACCAACGTCATGCGTTCGGTCGGCAAAGGGTGGGGGATCTTCACGCTGCTCCTCGATGCCCTCAAGGGCTATCTGCCCGCGGCCCTGTTCCCGATGCTCCTGCAGCGGGCTGGTTTGATGCCGGATGCGCCAGTCTGGCTACAGATCGCCTGCGGATGCAGTGCGATTCTGGGTCACAACTTCCCCCTGTACCTGCGGTTCAAGGGGGGTAAGGGCGTCGCCACCTCGGCCGGGGTACTGCTGGGTATTGCCCCTCTTGCGCTCCTGATCGGGCTTGCCGTTTTCGTGGTGGTTTTCGGCATCAGCCGTTTCGTCTCGCTGGGCTCGATTACCGCCGCTGTCGTCGTTCCGTGCGCAGGCGTCATGCTCTACTGGGAACATACCGGCCCGCTGATCCCGGCCGTGCTTGCCGTACTGGGCGCGCTGGTGATCTGGCGTCACAAGGCTAACATCGTCCGGCTTCGCAACGGGACCGAGAACCGGATCGTGTTCCGCCGGAAGAAGGCGCTATGAAACGGAATGTGCTCATCACCGGGGCCACGCGCGGAATCGGACGCGAATGCGTCCGGCTGCTTTGCAGCCAGGGTTTTGCCGTCTTCGCGACCGGGCGCGACGAGACGGTTCTGGGGCGCCTGAGATCGGAAACCGGCTGCCACGGGGCGGTTGCCGATCTCGGGGATCCCGACGCTGCCGTCGCCCTGTACGCAGCCGCCCGGAAAACGCTTGGATCGGTGGACATCCTGATCAACAACGCCGGCTTCAACCCTGGAAAAGCCCCGGTCACTCAGGTGGAAACCGCCGCGCTTGATGCCTCCTACGCCGTCAACTTCCGTGCCTCCTTCCTGCTCTGCCGCGAGGCGCTGCGCGACATGGTGCCGCGCCGCTCCGGGCATATCCTGAACGTGGTCAGCACGATCGCCCGCACCAGCGTCGAGAACAACTCGGTCTACTGTTCGCTCAAGTACGCCCTGCACGGGTTTACCCTCTGCCTGATCAAGGAGGCCCGGCCTAGCGGTGTCAAGGTCACCGGTGTTTATCCAGGCGGTACCGACACGGACTTCCGTCCCGAGGCGCGCCCGGACTACCTGCGTCCGGAATCCGCCGCCCACATGAT
>CAZGBW010000027.1:0-6578 GCA_964523995.1 uncultured Victivallales bacterium
AAACCCCTGTAAAAGTGGAGCAGGAGACGAGGATCGAACTCGCGACGTTCAGCTTGGGAAGCTGACATTCTACCACTGAATTACTCCTGCACGAAGAATGTGACCAATATAAACACTTCGTTCATTAGTTTCCAGAACTTTTTTCAACGGATGCGGATCATGGTCTTGAGTTCGGCCAGGCGCTTTTCGATTTCCTCTTTCTTCAGCACGGCCAACCGGTTCAGGCTGAAGGCCTCAACCCCGAAGGAGGCAACCACACTACCGCGCAGCAACGCCTCGCAAACGGTCTCGTCGTTGATGCTCTTCTGCTGTGACAGATAGCCCATGAATCCACCCGCAAAGGAATCCCCCGCCCCCGTGGGATCCACAACATCATCCACCGGATATGCCGGAATGATGTAAAACCCGTTGCGCGTGGCGAGCAGCGCACCGTGCTCCCCCTTCTTGATGACCACGTAGTCCGGTCCCATCTCAAGGATTCGCCGGGCACAGGCCTTCAGGTTCTGTTCCTGCGTCAAGAGCCGGGCCTCGCCATCGTTGAGCGTCAGCATATTCACACTGCGGATCACGTTCTGAAGCGGATCATCGGCGATGTTGATCCACAGGTCCATGGTATCCGCGATGACAAACTCCGGTGATTCCACCTGCGAGAGTACATGCAGCTGAAGCTCCGGGGATATGTTGCCGAGCAACAGGAACGGCGCTTTCCGGTAGTGCTCCGGCAGTTCCGGCATGAAATCGGCAAATACATTCAGGCAGGTGGAAAGCGTGCGGCGGTTGTTCATGTCGTCTTCATAGACACCGCTCCACCGGAAGGTCTGGCCTTCCGCAATGGCCAATCCGTCGAGATCAATGCCGAAATGACGGTAGCACTCCATGTATTCGTCGGGAAAGTCCGTCCCGGCCACCCCGACCATGCCCGTGGCTGCAAAGAATGAGGCCGCCGCGCAGGCGTAGCTTACCGAACCACCCAGGATTTCCTCCTGGCGCTCGTATTTGGTCTCGATCGTATCAATTCCTATCGACCCCACCACCACCAGATCCAGATCACGCATTTCCTGTTCCTCCGAATAGGCGGGATGCTACCCGCCGGATTATATACATCGTCCCAGAATCCCGGAGAAGGCGGCTGCCTTCCCGGTCACATCGCCGCCTTCCAACAGAGCCGCATTGATACATAACCGGTATACGCCGGTGTCGACAACAACTCTTGCGTCATCCAGTGTCTCCAGTCCGGCCGCGAAAAGCGCATTCCCCGCGGCACCCGGCAGCGAGGAGAATTCCGCGGCACAGCGTGTCCCTGCCCAATGCAGCAGGAAATCCACCCCCAGCTCGAGCGCCAGCATGGCGTCATCGCGGCTATGGGTGGATACCCCTACCAGACCTTTTCCACCCAGTCCGGCCCTGTACTGCCCGACCGGCGCGGTCGCTTCGCCAATATGCACCCCATCGGCGCATGCAGCCCGTGCAACACCCGCATCACCGGAAACCACCAGCAGCGCGTCCACCCGATGGCAGAGAGCGCAAACGGCCTCCGCCGCGGTGAGCAGGCGGGGACCGAGGTGGATGATATCCACACCGCCCGCTACCGCCGCTTCGCAGAAGGGCTCCAGCCCCATGGACGGCGCGGTCTCGATGATCAGGTACAGAAGAGAGTCTTCCAGTCGCATCATGCCGTCTTGTGTTCGATGCTGATCTCTTTCACACGGACAATCACATGCCGCACATCGTGAATCCCGAGTCCGGTTTCCACACTCTCCCGCACGCGCTTCTGCAGGACTTCACAGATCTCGTGAAGCTGCGGGCCCGCCTTGATACGGACATCAACGACGATATCGATCCGCCGCCAGTGGGGTTCCACTTCGGAAAACATCTTCACGACGGACGGGAACTCCGGCGCGAGTTTCCCGAGGTATTCGGATATCGCGACCGTGCTGATATTCACCGCCCCGCCATCGTTGCGAAACGAGAGGAACCGGTCACGGCGATGGCGCGGCGATTCGCTGATCATCAGCAGCGCCCCCAGTCCCATCAGGAGAATACCGGGAAGCAATCCCATCGTCCAACGGGACGCTGCCAGCATCGAACACGCGGTACTCCAGTCACGGGGAAGGAACGAGAGCACGGCCAACGCCAACCCGCCGCTTATCAGCAGCGCGCAAACCAGCAATGACAGGAGACGATTGATCCTACTCATGATGCACGTCCTTTCAGATAGTCGAGCAACCCCTGCAGCGCCAGCAGGTAGCCGGTGGCACCGAAGCCCATGATCTGTCCGATACAGGCTGGCGCGGTAAGGCTGACATGGCGGAACGCCTCCCGCCGATGCGTGTTCGAGAGATGGACTTCCACGCAGGGCAATCCGCAGCCCTTGATGGCATCGTGCAACGCCACGCTGGTGTGCGTGTAGGCGGCGGGATTGAATATCACCCCGTCAACCACACCGGCGGCCTGGCCGAGACGGGTGACGAGCGCCCCCTCGTCGTTGCTCTGGAAGCACTCCACCTCGACGCCTGCCACCTTTGCTGCATCAAGGATCCGCTGATTGATGGACATCAAGGTGTCATGTCCATAGATATCCGGCTCCCGTTTCCCGAGCATGTCAAGGTTCGGCCCGTTCATCACCAGAATTCTCATGTTGACTCCCTTTTTGCGACTCCGATTTCCCACATGAACTACAGTGTTCCCGCCGCTCGTGGTCGCCCCGCAGCATCCGCAAGTCGTCCACATCGTACTCCATCACCCGATCGTATTCAAGCCGAACGCGAACCCTCCGGGCCAGGGTAACGACATCGATCACCTTGGCGCGCCCGTCCGGACTTTCAACCAAGGCGCCTTCACGCGGCATGCCGTGAAGGGCCTCGAGGTACTGGTCGTGCTCGTAACGCAGGCAGCACTTGAGCCGCCCGCACATCCCGCTGATCGCGCCGGGGTTCAGGGACAGCCTCTGCACCCGGGCCATTCGCACATTGACGGACTCGAACGACTTGAGCCAGGAGCTGCAGCATTGCACCCTGCCGCAGGGGCCAATGCCCCCGATCAGCGCCGCCTCGTCGCGAACCCCGATCTGCCGCATTTCCACGCGGCAGTGCAGCTCGGAGGATAGCCGCTTGACCAGCTCGCGGAAATCCACGCGGTCGTCGGCTGCAAACAGGACCAGCAGCATTTTCCGGTCAAAGGTGTAGCGAACCCGCACCAGGCGCATGGGCAGTTTCAATTCCGCCGCCACCTTCCGGCAGCTGTCCAGCGCCATCTTCCCCATCAAGTCGTTCTCACGCGATTTGGCCTGATCCTGCAGCGTCTCGCAGCGGACGATCCTGGATAACCCATGCCTGCGGGCCTCATCGTCCGGTTCCAGGCTGCGGATCGCCGTGATCGCGCCGATCTCAAGGACCTGGCCCGTGTCATAAATACAGCGGTCATGCACATGGACCGCGACACTGGCGGGACAGACACACTGCACCGGGTCCCCCTCCCCCTCCTCAACAGCCACGATCACCAATTGGTCCATGCCACTCCTCAATTCGCCGTGCCAATGCGGCAGGCGATGTTATGATTCGATCAATTTGAAAAAGGCGTTCTCGAACGCCACCGATTCGGTCAGATTGCGGTTAAGCTGCACGACAGCCGCCTCCACGGCTTTGATCTGGTTCAACGCCCGGCGGTAGGAACAGCCGCTTGCCGATGCCCGCAGCGCCTCCAGTTCCTCCCGGAAGCAGACATACTGCTCGTCCCCGCCGCAGACCAGCAGGAATACATCCCGATACCAGTTCAGCATCGCGCAAAGCATGCCGTGCCGCCATTCGCGGTATCGCGCGCCGATGCGGGCTTCCAGTGTATCCTTACTGACGTCCTCATCGGGATCCTCTTTCGAGTTCCGCTTCTCCTCTTTCTCGATCTCATCCTTGCGCAATTTCATGAACGCCGTCAACCGGTCGGCGCGTCCGAAAGCCCCGGAGATCCCGCCCGCCCCGCCCGCGCGACTGAGAATACCGACCAGCTCACGGCAGTCATCCGCGTCGGCGCCGGGACCGGCGGCATCATGGATCGCCAGGTGCTGGCATCGGGAATTGATGGTCGGCAGCAAGCGTTGCGGGCTGTCCGTGAGGAGGAAAAAGATGGTTTGCGGGGGGGGCTCCTCCAGGGTTTTGAGGAAGGCGTTCGCGGAATTCAGGTTGAGGCAGTCCGCGGATATGATGACACCGCCCTTCCATCCTCCCTCGAATGAGGTTGTGTTGATCTCCCGCAGGAACTCGCGCATCTGCTCGATACCGATCACGCGCGACTTCTTCTGCGGTTCAAGCCGGTGCATATCCGGATGCGAGCCTTTTTCCACGTCGCGGCATTGCCTGCAGACGCCGCAGGGCGGCTCATTCCCTCGGCACAGAAGCCGGGAGAACACGCGACGGACCAGGGTTTCACCAGCTCCGCGCGGCGGGGCGGCCACCACATATGCCTGGGCGGGACGGCCGATGGCGATGCTGTGCGCGATAAAGGCATAGGCATGATCGGGCGTCATGGCAGCAGCTCCTTCACAAGCGCCCATACCTGGGCGTGCACATCCGCGGCCGGGCCACCGGCATCCACGCGACGGAAGCGATCCGGCCAGCGGCGGGCCATGTCGCGGAACCCTTCCACCACGCGGCGGTGGAAGTCTTCCGGTTCCCGCTCCATGCGGTCGAGGGCACTCCCCTGCCCTGCGTTGCGCGCATGAAGACGGCGGAAGCCTTCCTCCACGCTGACGTCCAGGAGGATCGTCAGGTCCGGCCAGGTACCCCCGAGGGCAAAGGCATGAAGCTGCTGCAGCCTCTCGATATCAAATCCGCGGCCGTATCCCTGATAGGCGGTCGTCGAATCGGCAAACCGGTCGCAGAGGACAACCGACCCTTGTTCCAGGGCCGGACGGATCACGCGGCAGACGAGTTGCGCACGACTGGCCTCGAAGAGCAGTGTCTCGGTAGCGGCGCAGATATCGGAGCCGGCAGTATCATGCTGCAGAATACCCCGGATGGCCTCCCCTGCCGGGGTTCCCCCCGGCTCGCGGGTGGTGACGGTCTCGTACCCCGCTTCGCGGAGACGGGTTGCCAGCATGGCGATCTGGGTGCTCTTGCCACAGCCTTCCGCGCCTTCAAATGTGATAAACACTCCATTCATTCCCGATTCCCCCGCAAGAACGCAACCCCAGGGCTACCGCTTCTTCAGCTTCTGCCCTTCCGGTGTGTCACGCACTTCCCATCCATCCGCAAGCAGCGCATCCCGCAGGCGGTCGGATTCCGCCCAGTTGCGCGACGCCCGGGCGGCGGCACGTGCATCGAGCCGCTGCTGCACATCGGCCGGCAAGCTTGCCGCCGGACGCTCGAACACGCCGAGCACGGCATCCCACCGGCCCAGCAGCGCCAGCACCGCTGGAGCACTCCATCCGGCTCGTCCGGCATCCAAATCCCGGTTCCCGGCGTGTATCATATCGAAAATGCCGGCCAGCGCCTCGGAAATATTCAGATCGTCGTCCAGAGAGGCCTTGAACACATCCCCGGCCTTGAGTGCCCAATCCGGCAAACCGGATCCTGTTGCCGGGCAGGACTGGAGGCGATCCTGGAACTCATCAATCCGCGACAGGGAGGCCCGAGCGGCATCCAGCGCCTCGAACGTGAAGTTCAGGGACTGCCGATAGTGCGCGCCGAGCAGCACGTAACGGACTTCGCGTCCGGAGTACCCCCTGGCCATCACCTCGCGCAGGGTATGGAAGTTCCCGAGCGACTTGGACATCTTCTTCCCATCCACCACCAGGTGTGCAGAATGCATCCAGGTCTTGACAAACGGCTTACCGGTCGCGCCCTCGCTCTGCGCGATCTCGTCGTCGTGATGCGGAAAGATGTTGTCCACCCCGCCGGTATGAATATCGAAGCTTTCGCCAAGATAGCGCATGCTCATCGCCGAGCACTCGATGTGCCAGCCAGGACGACCGCGTCCCCAGGGGGAATCCCACCCGACATCGCCGTCATCCGCATCCCACGCCTTCCACAGCGCGAAATCGGCGACATTCTCCTTCTCGTACTCGTCATGCGCGACACGAGCCCCGGCCCGCATCCCCGCCATGTCAATGTGCCCGAGACACCCGTATCCCGGAAACCGGGCGATGCTGAAGTAGACCGACCCGTCCTCCGACTTGTAGGCCAGGCCCTTCGCCATCAGCCGCTCGATCAGCGCGATCACCTCGGCAACATGCTCGGTGGCCGCCGGATAGTGCTCGGCCGGCTCGATGTTCAGCGTCTTGATATCCTCGAAAAACATCGTCTTGTACTTGGCGGTGTACTCCTGCAATGGCACGCCAGCCAGGCGCGCCCCCCGGATGGTCTTGTCGTCCACATCCGTCAGGTTCATCACCTGTGTCACTCGGAAACCGCAGAACTCCAGATAGCGTCTCAGCAGATCCTCAAACACATACGTGCGGAAATTCCCGATATGCGCGGCGTTGTACACGGTCGGTCCGCACGTATACATCCGAATGTGATGATCCTCGAGCGGCACCACCTCTTCCATCTGACGGGACAGCGTGTTGAATACCTTCATCTGCTGAA
>CAZGBW010000027.1:6678-10212 GCA_964523995.1 uncultured Victivallales bacterium
GCCGCCACGGATCAGCCGGATCTGGCGGCATTGCTGATCGCGCGCGGGGCCGATGTCGGTGTCACCAACAACGCCGGGTTCACCCCGCTGCACTGGGCGGCGAGCCGTGACGGGGTGGATACCCTTCGCGTGATCTTGTCCGCCGGTGGCAACATCAACGCCAAGGCTCAGAACGGCATCACTCCGTTACACTGGGCCGCCTCGAAAAACGCGGTCAAGTCCATCAAGGCGCTGATCGAGGCCGGTGCCGATGTTACGGCGGAAACCGCGATGGGCTACACCCCCCTGCATCTTGCCGTGAGGCAGAATCCCTATTCGGAAACCGCCGTCCTTCTGGCACAGGCCAGCGTCAATCTCGAGGAGAAAAGCGGCATCCTGCCAGCCAACACCCGCGTCGCCCCTCCCCCCGAGCAGCCAGCCGAGGAGGAAACGGCAGGAACGGAATTGCCCGATACAGGCGAGCCCATGGCTCCTGTCCAGCCGGGCATGTATCTCAGCGTCCCGATCGGTCTCGGCGACACGCTTAGCTTTGTATGGACACCGGAAACCGGAATCTGGTTCGGCAAGCATGAAATCACCAACAACCGCTACCGGCGCTTCAATGCAAACCACAGCAGCCGCCGCACCGAGGGGTTATCGCTTGACGACCCCGATCATCCCGTTGTCTACGTCAGCTGGCAGGATGCAGCCGATTACTGTGTGTGGCTCAACGGCAGTTTTTCCGACCGCATCCCCGACGGATACGAGTTCCGTCTTCCAACCGAGGCCGAATGGATGATCGCTGCCGGCGCGGGGGATCTGCGCCTCTATCCCTGGGGCAATGAATGGCCACCGCTTTACGGCAACTTCTCGGACCACACCGCCCGTAGCCACCTCTCGCAGTGGCGCGGCATCACCGGTTACGACGACGGTTACGCCGTGACGGCCCCTGTCGAGAACAGCGGCATGAACGAACTGGGAATCTTCGGCATGGCTGGCAATGTGTGGGAATGGACGATGGACTGGATGGACGCGGGCAAGCAGGAATTCAAGATCCGCAAGGGGGGCTCCTGGGATTTCGATGAACAGGACAGCCTGCGGATCGCCGCCCGCGGTCTCGACCGGCCGGACGCCCGCTATGATACCATCGGGTTCCGTATCGTTGTCGCGCCCAAACCGCCAGCACCCGCCCCGGTCACAAAGGCGATGGAGCGGAAGATGAAGCGCCGTCAGCAGGAGACGGAGTGAGGGAGACCTGCTGAATGAACAGCGTCATCACGGTTAGCGTTAATGGAGGTCTGCCCACGGAGGTCGCCGAAGGTACTTGCGTGGAGACTCTCTGCCCCCCACTGCCGGATACGGGATCGGACTTGCCCTGGGTCGCCGCGCTCGTCAACAACGATCTGGTGTCGCTGACCTATCCGCTGACCGTGAACAGCGAAGTCCGGCTGATCACCGCCGCCAACCCCCATGGCTGGCGCGTCTATCGCTGGTCCGTCTGCTACCTTCTGGCAAAGGCGGTCCGCGATGTCGCCCCCCAGGTGACGTTCGCCATCGAGCACGCTTTCGGCCCCGGGCTCTACTGCTCCTTTAACAACGGCACGCCACTTACGCTGGAAACCATCGGGCGCATCAAGGATCGCATGCATGCGCTGATCCGGGCCAATCTGCCGATCGAGCGTCGCAAGGTCTCGTTTCTCGATGCCGTCCACACCTTCGAGAAAGAGGGACTCGATGAGAAGCTGCACCTGCTGCAGTACCGCAACCCACCGCGTGTCGTGATCCACCTGTGCGAGGGATTCTGCGACCTGGCCCATGGTCCCCTCACCCCGACCACCGGCATGCTGGCGAATTTCGAACTGATCCCCTATCCCCCCGGTTTCATCCTGCAGCTTCCGACACTCGAGGCACCCGCCACCGTGCCACCGTTCAAGGACCAGCCCCATCTGTTCCAGATATTCCGCGAGCATAAGAACTGGGGCAGGATCCTCGGGGTCACCACGGTCGGACGCCTGAACCGGATCGCCTTCAGCGGTCTGGTCGAACGCTTCATCCATACCGCCGAAGCCCTGCACGAGAAGAAGCTGGCGAAGATCGCCGATCAGATCACCGAGCGCCAGACTCCCATTCGAATGGTCCTGATCGCCGGTCCCTCGTCGGCGGGCAAAACCACCTTTGCCAAGCGGCTCACCACCCACTTGCGCGTCAACGGACTGGAACCGTTGACCATCGCGACCGACGATTACTTTGTCGGGGACGGACTGAACCCCCTGGACTCGGACGGCAAGCCCGATTATGAGCATATCGAGGCCGTTGATTTAAACGCCTTCAACCGCGATCTGCTCAGCCTGACCGAGGGCCGATCCATTACCGTCCGCCGTTTCAACTTTGAAACACGACAACCCGAGCTATCCGGGGAAACCATGCAGCTTGGCCGCGATCAGGTCCTGATTATCGAGGGGATCCACGGATTGAATCCCCGACTGACCGCCATGATCCCGTCCGAGCAGAAATTCCGGATCTACGTCAATGCGCTCACCCAGCTCAATGTGGACAGCCACAACCGGATATCCACTACCGACAACCGGCTCATCCGCCGCATGGTGCGCGATCACCAGTTCCGGGGTCACAGCCCGCTGCGGACACTATCACTCTGGCCGATGGTTCGCCGCGGCGAGGAACGATGGATTTTCCCCTTCCAGCAGGAGGCTGATGCCACGTTCAATTCCGCCTTGGATTACGAACTCGCGGTTCTGAAACCCTTTGTCGAGCCACTGCTCATGCAGATCAAACCCGACCGACCCGAATATGCCGAATCACGGCGCCTGACCGAATTCCTCCTGAATTTCATTCCTGTCCAGGAGGATCTCGTTCCCCGCAACTCAATCCTGCGCGAGTACATCGGCGGCAGCATGCTCCACTATTGAGCGCGAACCTAAAGGAGCATGATGATCGAGGTGGATTTCCATTCGCATACGCTGATGAGCCAGTGCGGTATTCATTCGCATATTGAAATGCTGACGGCAGCCCGGGAACGGGGAATGGCGGGACTGGCGATCACGGACCACGGTCCGGCGCTCGGAGGCCGGCATCCCAGCCCGGTCTATGACCGGATGGACCAGCCGGTGCCGGGGATCCGCTACCTGAAAGGCATCGAGGCGAACGTGACCGAGGAAGGCGGGGCAACGGATATCCCGGGGTGGATGCTGCCGTACCTGGACATCGTGCTCCTGGGGCTCCATGTGCGATTCGAGCGCCGGCGCGGCAGCACGGACTGGACCGAGGTACTGGTCAACGCGCTGCGGGTGAATCCCTGGGTGGATCTGATCACGCATCCGGTGGATGAGAACTTCCCGGTTGACCTCGAGAGGTTGGCCGTGGCCGCCAAGGCCAACGGGACAGCGCTGGAGTTGAACAACTCGAAAATCCAATACCGGCGGGCAACGGTGGAGGCGGTCGCGCGATTCCTGGACATCTGCAGGGATACCGGTTGCAAGATCGCGGTCTGTAGCGATTCGCATACCGTGCAGGAAGTCGGCGATGACACATCGGTGC
>CAZGBW010000027.1:10312-14722 GCA_964523995.1 uncultured Victivallales bacterium
CCGGACCTAGCCGAGGATCGCCTTCAGATCGGCTTCCGCCGTGCTGATGGGCATGATGTTGAAGTTATCCACCAGAACCTGGAGGATCGCCGGGGTGACGAATGCCGGCAGGCTGGGCCCGAGCCGGATACTCTTGATCCCGAGATGCAGGAGCGTCAGCAGGATGCAGACGGCCTTCTGCTCGTACCAGGACAGGATCATGGACAACGGCAGGCTGTTGACATCCGTGCCGAAGGCGTTGGCCAGCGCCACCGCGATCTGAATGGCCGAGTAGGCATCGTTGCACTGCCCGATATCGAGCAGACGGGGAATTCCACCAATGTCACCGAACGGCAGCTTGTTGAACCGGAACTTACCGCACGCAAGCGTGAGGATCACGGTATCGGCCGGTGCCTGTTCGGCGAACTCGGTATAGTAATTGCGCCCGGATTTGGCACCATCGCATCCACCGATGAGGAAGAAGTGACGGATCTGCCCGCCCTTGACCGCCTCAATGACCTTGTCGGCCACGCCCAGCACCGCATTGTGCCCGAATCCGACAAGGATGGTATCCGCCGGCCCGTCCTCCGTAAAGCCCTGCGCCTGCTTTGCCGCTTCGATCACCCGTCCGAATTTACCATCGGCGACATGCTCAACCCCCGGCCATGCCACCAGTCCGGTCGTGAAGATCCGGGCCTTGTAGCTCTCGCGCGGCTTCTGGATGCAGTTGGTCGTCATCAGGATCGCGCCGGGGAAGGCGTCGAATTCCTTCTGTTGATCCTGCCAGGCCCCGCCGTAGTTGCCGGCAAGGTGCTTGTATTTCTTCAGGCCGGGATACCCGTGCGCGGGCAGCATTTCACCGTGCGTGTAGATATTGATGCCCGTGCCCTCGGTCTGGTGCAGCAATTCCGCCAGATCCTTCAGGTCGTGGCCCGACACCAGGATCGCCTTCCCCTTGAGCGGATGAATCCGTACCGGTGTCGGAACCGGATGACCATAGGCACCGGTATTGGCGGTATCCAGCAGCCCCATCACCGTGAGGTTGACTTCACCCGCCTTGAGGTTCAGGGCAACCAGCGCACCGACATTATCGATACCGGCGGCCAGCGTCGCGAGGGCCTCGATGAAGAACGCGTAAACGCCAGCGTCCTCCTGGCCAAGGATACGGGCGTGCTCCGCATAGGCGGCCATGCCCTTGAGTCCGTAGGTCAGCAGTTCCTGCAGCGCCGTGACGTCCTTCCCCGCCTTCTCCATGCGGGCGGAAATACCGATCGCGGCGGCCTGCGCCACCATCGAGGCCCGGTCCGACGGTTTCCAGTCCGCGGCACCGCCGCGGCTGGCGGGTTGCAGGCCCGACTGGCGGCAGAGGGCTTCCGCCGCGGCCTTGACCTGGCCAGCCTCCTGCAGCAGCGCCGTCATGCGGGCGGCATCGAAGTTGACATTGGTGACCGTGGTGAACAGCGCCTTGATAATGAAGCGTCCAATCTCCGTGACGTCCCGACCCGCCTTGCAAGCCGGATCGGCATAAACGGCGATTCCCTTGCTGGCGTAGACCAGCAGGTCCTGGAGCGCGGCGACCTCGGGGTCCTTTCCGCAAACGCCGAAATTCGTGCAGCCTTCTCCCTTAACCGTCTGTTCGCATTGATAGCAGAACATACTCATTCTCATCTCTCCTTCTGGTGACACTGGGAACACCCATGCACCGTTTTGTTTTGCGGACCCCGGCGGGATGCCGGCCCCACGTTGTTTTTCCCTTACCGAATCATGATCAGCAGCATTTTGAAACGTTCCTCGGCCCTGAGCGAATGGGGAACATTCGCGGGCATGATGATCAATTCGCCAGCAGCAACGCGTTGCGTCTTGCCGGCGATCGTGATGGCCGCATTCCCATCCAGGATCAGCACCGTCGCGTCATAGGGCGCGGTATGCTCGCTCAAGCCCTGTCCCGCATCGAACGAGAACAGCGTCAGGGTCCCGGTCGGCTTATCCAGCAGGGTCTTGCTGATGATGGCACCATCGGCATAACCCACAGCCCCGCTCATGGCGATTGCCACACCCCTCATTTCCTGTACCTTGCTCATGATGACCTCCTGTTGTTGTTTGTTACCCGCGATCCAGAACATGCGAGGAGATGACGTTTCCATCCACACCGATGGTCACCTCCTCGAGAATCAGGTCTGTTCGTCCGCTGAGGCGGTGCGCCTCCTGCACAATGCGGGTGAGACCGCCGCAGCAGGGAACCTCCATCCGGACAATCAGCGCTTTCGGAATCGTCGTATCCTTGAAGATCTCGCCAAGCTTTGCGGCGTACGGTTCGGTGCGGTCCAGCTTCGGGCAGGCGACGACAATACTGCGGCCGCGCATGAAGCGCCAGTGGACGTCGGCCGAGGCGATCGGCGAGCAGGTGCTGAGGATCGCCATTTCCTTGTTGCTGAAGAACGGCGCTCCGGGCTGAACGAGGTGAAGCTGGACAGGCCACTGCTGCAGATCGGAGCGGACCATCTGCCCCGGCAGCCCGGACGTGACCGTGGGCACGGGGGCGGACCCGGCGGATGGCATGCGCACCCGCATGCCAGGGCAGCCGCCACCGGGATGCGCATGCGGGGCTGGCGCCTTCGGCGCAGCGGGTGGTAGCGCGGGGTGCTCGCCTCGATCATGGGCGGCGTTGGCTTGATCCATGCGCCGCACGGCGTCAATGCCCTGCGTCTGCATCAGGTTCCGGCGGGTAGCCTCGACATCAAACTCCGGAACCTCGCGCTCGACGATTTTCAGGGCGCCGGTCGGACAGGTGCCGATACAGTCACCGAACCCATCGCAGAACTGTTCCTTGACCAGCTTCGCCTTGCCATTGACCAGTTGCAACGCGCCTTCCGCGCAACCGGTGATGCAATGGCCGCAGCCGTTGCATGTCGCCTCGTCTATCGTGATAATCTTCCGTACCGCCATGATGTCCTCCCGATCTGGTTTATTGCCATCAACGGGGACAAGACTATCGCATACTGCACGGGATTACTTTGACTTTAGTCAATCGAAACGACGATTTCTGAACTTTTTTTATTCGGGCTCGGCGTTGCCTTCCAGGATCAGCCCGCGCGTCTCCGGAAAACGCGCATACCAGAGCGCCAGGGCATCCTTGTAATGCATCGAATAGCGGAAGTGCGCGCCAAGCCCCGTGCGCAATTCGGCCTCGTAGATGAACTTGTCGGCGTGGGTCAACCGCTCGAAGGCAAACTGCGTGCCTAGCAGGGTGGTGTAGATTGCTGAAGGGTCGCCGCTGGCGAGAAGCTCAAACGCCTGAGCGGAAAGCCGCCGTCCGACCGCCGTCAGTCCGCGCAGCGCGAGGGCCTGCCGGTCCGGCTCGGCACGTGCTGATGGAATCTGCTCGGTGGCGGCATAGAAACCGACGGGCATCAGCGGGCAGTATTTGCTACCGGTGCGGTGGCGGTTCATATCCCGTATCTCGGCCATGGCCACCGCCCTCCAGCGGCAGCGCACTGCCGTTCGCCGGAGCTGGCCGCCGATCCATCCGTAGCGGTTGTCGTGCCATTGCAGGTCATCCGCGAACTGACCCGGCAGGGCATCGTCCGGGGGGTAGACATCCAGCGTGACGTCGGGCGAACAGGCAACGTCCGGCGAATCCGGCCGCAAGGCGGGCGGAAAGCCGGCGGCATTGGCCATTTCACGGAGCCGGTCAAACTCCGCCTGGATTCCGGCGACGATGCCGCTGCGGCGAACGGCGTGCTTGATCAGGCGCGGGGCGGTCAGCGCCAATTCCTCTCGCAGGCGTTCGCCAAGCCGCTGCGCCTCGGGCAGAGGGTGCGAACACAGTTGCTGGCAGAGCTGTGTCCAGCCGCGGGCGGACATGACAAGCATCATGTTGGTGGAGGCGGCAACCGGCAGGTAATAGCGGGCGCGATCAAAGCGGTAATTGCGTTTCATCCTGTCCACGGACTTGCGGGCCCGCTCGCTGCCGTCGTTGAGCAACGCGGCGGGTATCGCCATCAACTCGGGGCAGCGGTTTCCAATCTGCTCCCAATAGTCCAGGGCCCGGCGATAGGCGTCGAAGGCTTCACGCATCTGCGCACGCCATTCCGCCACGCGAGTGGCGGGAATGCCAAGCACGTCGGGTCCGATCACGGATTCCGGATCCATCTGAATGTAGCGGGTGGAGGACTCCTGCCCGCCGGCAAGGGGACAGAGCGACCAGACATGATAGGCGAGCCAGATGGAAATGCCGTCTATGAAAATGGCCACCGGCACCATGTCGGCAATGGACTGGTGCCCGTAATCGATGAGCCGGAAGATCGTATCCACCGAATGATCCATATTCTCCGGGTCTATTTTTGAAAGAATCGCACCAAGGCCCTCGTTGTTGCGTGAATAGCGGGCACCGCTGGCGGCAAGCAGTTCAGGGGTCAGGGCGGGACGGCC
>CAZGBW010000028.1:0-14595 GCA_964523995.1 uncultured Victivallales bacterium
TGTGGCATACTGCCGCGCATGAAAACTAAAAACGAATTGGAGCTGGAGTTGAACGACTACAGCGCAAAGGTCCGTTCGGCCGCTCTTGCCGAGCTGTGCAGGTCTTTTAGCGATGCGATCCTGCCCGAAGGTTCGAATGTCAATATGCACATTCACTCGTTCTTCTCCTATAACGCGGAGGGCTGGTCGCCATCGCGGATCGCATGGGAGACCCGGAAACGGGGGCTGCGAGCGGCTGCGCTATGCGATTTCGATGTCCTGGAAGGATTGGACGAGTTCCTCGACGCCTGCCTGGCGGTCGGGATGCGCGGCGCGGTCGGTCTGGAGACCCGCGCCTACCTGAAGGAATTCGGCGATGTGGACATCAACTCCCCGGGCGAACCCGGTGTGACCTACATCATGGGCATCGGTTTTGTCCGCAAGCCCGCCGCCGGGACAACCGCGGCGAGTACGCTGGCCATGTTCCGGGACCAGTATGACCGGCGCAATCTCGCGATGATCGCCAGGATCAATGCCGCGCTTCCGGCGGTGGCTCTGGACTATGAGAGGGATGTCATGCCGTTGACGCCAGCCCGCGGGGTCACCGAGCGGCACATCATCAGTGCCTACCGCCAGAAGAGCGAGCAGGCGTTCCCGTCCCGTTCCGACCGTATCGCGTTCTGGGGTGGCGTATTCGGGAAGACGCCGGCAGTAATGGAGTCGCTGCTTCAGGATCAGCCCGCCTTCGAGGAGCAGATCCGCGCCCGGCTGACGAAGAACGGGGGCATCGGCTACGAGAAGCCATCGGAAACCACGTTCCCGCCGGTGGACGATTTCATCGACTGGGTCTTGGCATGCGATGCCATTCCAACGGTGACATGGCTGGACGGCACCAGCGCCGGTGAATCGGATCCGGTGAGGCTTCTGGAGTGTATGTGCGTGAAGGGCGCGGTTGCGATCAACATCATCCCGGACCGCAACTGGAACATCAAGGATCCGGACGTCAAGCGCGTCAAGGTCGCCAATCTCGATGCCATCATCCGCGAGGCGGACCGGATGGGACTGCCGGTCAACATCGGGACCGAGATGAACAAGACCGGCCTGCCGTTTGCCGATGATCTGGCAGGCGATGTGCTCGCGCGCCATAAGAAGACGTTCCTGCTGGGCGCCCATGTCATGGCCGGTCATACGTTACTGGCCCGCTATGCGAACTTCTCCTACAGCGGCGCAAGGGCTGGCGCCCAGTTCGAGACGATTGCCGAGAAGAACGCCTTTTTCGCACGGATCGGAAGCGCCCCGGCGATCACGCGCCGGGAGTCCGACGAGCTGCTTGCCGCCGGGGATGACCGCGCCTTCACCTGGCTTGTCGACAGGGGAGCGCGATATGGCAATTGACGCGAAGAGTGTCCGCGAGCTGCTTGTCCACTACGGGCAACGCGCGGCGGCGACCGGGCTTTGCGCCGGTACCGGCGGGAACATCAGCGCCCGTGAAGGCGATGTGATCTGGATGAAACCGGCCGGATTGGCCATGGACGAGCTGACTGTCGATAACCTTTGCGGTCTTCGCGCCGACTGCGGAACGCAATGCGCGGGGATGGAGGTGCCGACGTCGGAGTACCGGCTGCATCTGGCGGTGTATCGAGTCCGTCCGGATGTGCAGGCGGTATTCCATACGCATCCGCCCTGGCTGACCGGGGTCATCAGCGCAGGGATCCCGTTCCAGCCGCTGACCATCGAGACGATCGGCTATCTGGGTCGAGTCGTCCATCTGCCTTATGTCAAGCCGCAATCCTCGACACTGGCGCAGCAGGTGGGCGATGCCGCCAGCGCATACGATACGCTGCTGCTTCCCAATCACGGGATCGTCACCATGGGTGCGACGGTGCGGGAGGCCTTCCATCGCTCCGCCGTAGCCGAGGACACGGCGAAAAGCATGGTTGCCGCCCACATCGTCGGCAGGCCTCAATATCTGACGGACGGGCAGATCGTGGAAATCACCGGCGGGTGACCGCTCCGTCTTGCTTCGGAACGGCTTACAGGCTCGCAACAACAGGAGAGATCAATGAGCGGTACAAAACGACTGATGGCAGTGGATATGGGTGCATCCGGCGGAAAATGCTTCGTCGGCAACTTCGCTGACGACGGATTCTCCATGCAGGAAGTCCACCGCTTCGCGCACGAAGGCACATCGTTCTTCGCGGCGGACCGCCGTGGAGTCATGAGCGAACGCACGGTGTGGGACGACACCTTCATCTACCGAAATATCCTGGAGGGGCTCCACCAGTACCGCCGGGGTGTCGCCGATACGCTGGACGCCATTGGCATCGACACCTGGGGTGCCGACGGGAATTGCATCACCGCCGACGGGGATGTGCTTGGCAAGGTTTACTGCTACCGCGACCACCGGCTGGATCCGATGATTGACGCGGTCAAGGCGCGGATCGATGCCGCCCGTCTATACTCCATCACCGGCATCCACTTCCAGCCGTTCAATCTCAGCAACCAGTTGCTCTGGCTCGTCCAGAACCGGCCGGATCTGCTGTCGCTGGCCGATACCTATCTGCCTATTCCGTCACTGTTCAACTTCTACCTGGGCGGGACGAAGAAAGTGGATTCGTCCTGGGCCAGCGTTACGCAGTTGATGGATGCATCCACCCGGCAGTGGAGCCGGGAAGTCCTGGATGCGCTCGGCATCCCGGTGCGGATCATGCCCGAGATCGTCGCGCCCGGAACGTGTATCGGCACGGTCTCCGCCCCGCTGGCCGCCATGCTCCGGTTGAATCCGGCCTCCATCATCGCCGTCGCCTCGCACGACACGGCCAGCGCCTACGCTGCAGCCCCCGTGGCCAATCCGTCCGAGGCGCTGATCATCAGTGCCGGCACCTGGTGCCTGGTCGGCAAGCTGGTGCCGGAGCCCGTCACGGGGCCCGTGGCGCTGCGTGCGAACCTCAGCAACGAGGGCGGCATCGGCAATATACGGTTGCTGAAGAACTGCATGGGCGGGTGGCTGGTGCAGGAACTGCGGCGCGCGTGGCGTATCGCCGACGGACAGGAGATGGGCTGGAAGGAAATGGATGCGCTGACGGAACAGGCCCCTGCATTCACCGCGCTGATTGATCCGGATGACGCCGGATTCTACAATCCGGAAAACATGGAGACCGCGATAGCCGGTTTCTGCCGCAAGACGGGACAACCCGTGCCAGCGGGGCGCGGTGGTTTCATGCGCCTGGTCTACGAGAGCCTCGCGCTTAAATACCGCCTGGTCAACGAGCAGATCTGCGCGGCGTCCGGGTCGGTAACGAAGGTTGTGCATATTGTCGGCGGAGGAAGCCGCAACATCATGCTCAATCAGTTCACGGCGGATGCACTCGGACTCCCCGTGGTGGCCGGACCGGAAGAGGCAACGGCCGCCGGCAACCTGATGGTACAGGCGAAGGGGCTCGGCTTGATCAGGAGCCTGCCGGATGCCTTGCCGCTGATCCGAGGGGCATTCCCCATCCGGGATTACCGGCCGGGGAAGACGGTGGCGTGGGATGCCGTCTATGAGCGGTTCAAGAGACTCTGCGGTCAATAGAGGGGGAGGGGACGCGACGTATGTACAAGCCAGTGTCGAACAAGGTGGATTTTCCCGCCATGGAAACCGATGTGCTCGGATTCTGGAATGACCGGGACATTTTCCAGAAAAGCCTGACGCAGAGAAAAGACTGCCCGGAGTATGTCTTCTACGACGGTCCTCCCTTTGCCACCGGACTGCCTCATTACGGTCATCTTCTGGCGGGAACGATCAAGGATATCGTCCCGCGCTATCAAACGATGCGCGGTCATCACGTGGAGCGCCGTTTCGGCTGGGACTGCCACGGTCTTCCGATTGAGGCCCTCGCGCAGGAGGCACTCGGCCTGGCCGGGGCTCCCGCCATTGTGGAGGCGGGTGTTGATGTCTTCAACGAGAAGTGCCGCTCGATGGTGTCCACCTACGTGGAGGAATGGCGCAAGACAGTCACGCGGATGGGCCGCTGGGTGGATTTCGCGAACGACTACAAGACCATGGACAAGGATTTCATGGAGACCATCTGGTGGGTGTTCTCGGAACTGTGGAAGCAGGGCCGGATCTACCGTGCCCACCGGATCATGCCGTACAGTTGGAAACTCAATACGCCGCTTTCCAATTTCGAGGCCGGCCGCAATTACCAGAATGTCCAGGATCCCTCGATCACCGTGCGCGTGAAGCTGCGGGATTTCGACATCCCTGGCACCTATGCGCTGGTCTGGACGACCACCCCGTGGACATTGCCGTCGAATCTCGCCATCTGCGCCGGTCCGGATATTGACTACGTCGCGGTCCGCGACACCGGTTCAGGTGATGCCTATGTGCTGGCGAAAGCCCGCCTGGGTGCCTACTACCCGAAGCCGGAGCAGTACACGATCCTGAAGTCGATGAAGGGAACCGAACTTCAAGGCCTGTCCTATGAACCGCTCTTTCCCTACTTTGCCGGCAACCCCGGATCCTTCAAGATCCTCGTTGACCCGTTTGTCAGTACCGAGGATGGCTCCGGCATCGTCCACATGGCCCCTGCCTACGGGGAGGACGATTACCGGGTCTGCTGCGCTGCCGGGATTCCGCTGGTCGAACCGCTGGATGTGGACTGCAAGTTCACGTCGCAAGTCCCGGATTACGAGGGGATGTTCTGCAAGGATGCCGACAAGCTCATTGTCAAGCGACTCAAGGATGAGGGCAGCCTGGTCCATCAGTCCACCATCCAGCACAGCTATCCCTTCTGCGAGCGAACCGACACCCCTCTCATTTACCGCGCCATCGACGCCTGGTACGTGCGGGTCGAGGACATGCGCGATGAAATGCTCGCCAACAACGCGCAGGTGCATTGGATGCCCGGCCATGTCGGCGAGAAGCGGTTTGCGAACTGGCTGGCCGACGCGAAGGACTGGAACATCAGCCGGAACCGCTTCTGGGGGTCCTGCATCCCGGTCTGGATCAACGAGCATGATCCGAAGGATACCCTCTGCGTCGGGTCTGTCGCCGAGCTCGAATCCCTCTCCGGGCAGAAGGTGGATGACCTCCACAAGCATATTCTCGACGGCATCCTGATCCGGCGGGACGGGAAGACCTATCGACGCACGCCGGAGGTGCTCGACTGCTGGTTCGAGCCCGGTTCGATGCCCTACGCCCAGCAGCATTACCCCTTCGAGAACAAAGCGCATTTCGAGGCGAACTTCCCGGCGCATTTCATTGCCGAGGGACTCGACCAGACCCGCGGCTGGTTCTACACACTGATGGTGCTTTCCACGGCACTATTCAAGAAACCCGCCTTCCGGAATGTCGTGGTCAACGGACTGGTGCTGGCCGAGGACGGCCTGAAAATGAGCAAGCGGCTGAAGAACTATCCCGACCCGCTGCATATGGTGAACGCGTACGGCGCCGATGCGCTCCGCCTCTACATGATCAATTCGCCGGTCGTCAAAGGCGAGAGCCTGCGGTTCTCGGAAGAGGGGGTCAAGCATGCCATGCGTCATCTTCTCATCCCGCTCTGGAACAGCTATAGCTTCTTTGTGACCTACGCGAACATCGACGGATGGACCGCCGCGAGGATCCGCCCGGACACGCTCCCCGCGAACCGTCTCGATCTCTGGATCCGCAGCTCCCTTGAGACGCTGATCTCCGAAGTGACCGATGCGATGGACACCTATGATCTCCAGCGGGCCGTGCGTCCGTTTGTACAGTTCATCGAGGATCTCACGAACTGGTACATCCGCCGCAGCCGGCGGCGGTTCTGGAAATCCCAGGATGACGGCGACAAGGCGGATGCCTACGAGACCCTGTATACCGTGCTGCTCCAGCTATCGAAAGTGGCTGCGCCGTTCATCCCCTTCATGAGCGAGGCGATCTTCCGCAACTTGAGGACGGACGCGATGCCCGAATCGGTTCACCTGTGTGATTTCCCGCAGCCGCGGCAGGAAAACCGGAACAAGGAACTCGAGGCGGAGATGCAGACCGTGATGAAAATTGTCCAGATGGGTCGTCAGCTCCGGGCGGATCACAACCTGAAGGTGCGCCAGCCGCTGTCCACCCTCCATATCGTCTCCCGAAATGTGTCCTTGATCGAGTGTGTCCGGCATTCCACCGATGTGATCGAGGACGAGCTGAACGTGAAAGCCCTGGTCTTCGGCACTAACGACACCGATCTCGCGGATTTGAAAGCCAAGGCGGATTTCCGGCGTCTCGGTCCCAAGTACGGTCCGAGAATGAAGGCGGTGGCCGGGTTCATTGCCAGTCTGGATCACAGCGCCATTGTGCAACTGGAAGCGGAAGGCCGGATGACGGTATCGCTGGATGGGGCAGGGGACACGGTGGACATCAGTATCGAGGACCTGGTGATCGAACGGACGCCGAAAGCGGGGCTGGTGGTTTCCGCCGAGGGAGACCTGGTCGTCGCGCTGGAAACGGGATTGACCGAGTCGCTGGTCAACGAGGGGCACGCCCGCGAGTTGATCAGCCGGCTTCAGAACATGCGCAAGACGGAGGATTTCGAGGTCACACAGCGCATCGCCGTGTACTGCGAAGTTCCAGCGGCATTGCAGGCGGCGCTGGCGACACATCGCGACGAGATCTGCCGCGAGGTGCTGGCAACGGCATTCGAGCTGCGGAGCCGTCTTGATACAGGCGAGGAAATGGAGATCAACGGATATCCATGCCGGATCGCGATAACGCCGGCAGGGGAGGGGGCATGAGCAAGGTGCGGATCAACGAGATCAACCATCCGCTAGTCGCACATTCGCTGACCATCCTCCGGGACGCGAAGACCGGAACGGCGGAATTCAGGCGTCATGCCGGTATTGTATCCACCGTGATGCTGATCGAGGCGACGCGGACACTGCGAACGGAACCCCGGTCTGTGCAGACACCGCTGGCCATGGCGACCGGCAGAATCCTGACCGACAATCTTGTCGTAGTCCCTGTACTGAGAGCCGGACTGGCGATGATGGTGGCGGCGCAGGATCTGCTCATTGACGTACCGGTTGGCTTTCTCGGATTGGAGCGTGACGAGAACACCGCCGTCGCCCGGGAATACTATCAGAAGTTCCCGGCCTCGCTTGCCGACAGTCATGCACTGATCCTGGATCCCATGCTCGCCACCGGAGGATCGCTTGACGACACCATCACGGCGGTCAAGCGGCGCGGAGGCCGGGATATCGCGCTGGTCTGCATCGTGGCGGCACCGGAAGGAATCGAGCGGATATCGAGTGCACATCCGGATGTCGTGCTTTATACCGCGTGCGTGGACAGTCATCTCAACGAGCGCAAATACATCGTGCCCGGGCTCGGCGATTTCGGCGATCGGTACTTCGGAACCTGAGCCAATCGCCCTTGCTTGTGTTAGTGCCGTCAAAAGGGAATTCAGACCCCGTATCACTACCTATGGTGGCAGGTCATACATCTGAATTAACATAAGATATATTATGCGACGTTGTATATTCCGGGTTTGTTTCTTCAGGAATCTGGTATAGACTCCCCCTCGTTCATCTGGAAGGAGCAACATGGCTACAGGAAAATTGCTTATCATTGGTGGTAGTGGCTTTTTGAGCGGGACACTGGCCAGGACCGCTAGAAGTCTCGGCTATGAGGTCTGGGTGCTTACACGCGGTATCAAGCCGCTGCCTGAAGGTGTCATTCCGCTTGTCGCGGACCGCAAGTCGCCGGACGCGTTAAAGCACGCGGTTACGGCCGCAGGTGTTCACTGGGATCTTGTCGTGGATTGCATCGGCTTCGAGGTCGAGGATATCCGACAGGATCTCGCGATCTTCCCGTCACTCGCCGGGCATTTTGTCTTCATTTCCACCGACTTCGTTTTCGACCCGTCCAGGCGCCGCTTCCCCCAGCCTTTCGATAATCCCGCCACGCTGACGGATGAAACCTATGGTGGAAAGAAACGGCGCTGCGAGCTGGAGTTGCTTCAGGCGAATACCGGTACCATGCAATGGACGGTGTTCCGCCCTTGCCACATCTACGGTCCCGGTTCCAATGTCGGCTGCCTGCCCGATGCACTGCGTGTGCCCGGTCTTCTCCAGATGATGAAGGCGGGTGAGCCGCTCAAGCTTGTCGGTGGCGGGCATTTTCTCCAGCAGCCGATTTTCGCGCCGGATCTGGCGTCGCTGATTCTCAGTGTTCATGGTAATCCCATGACCCATCGCAAGATCTACTGTTCCGCCGGGCCCGATATCGTGGAGTCCGTCGCCTATTACGGGATGATTGCCGACGAACTGGGCGTGGACCTGAAAATCGAGGAGTTACCGGTGGGCGCTGCACTGACGGAAAAGCCAGAGTGGAGGTTCTACCTGTGCCATCGCATCTATGACCCGGCGCCATTGCGTCTCGACGGGCTCAAGGTGCCAAATACGCCACTGCGGGACGGACTGCGCCAGCATGTGCGGTGGCTGGAGTCGCGCTGAATAGCATCCGTTAGCGGATCAGTCCCCAGCGCTTGGAAAACGGCCAGTAGACAAATACGGCAGGGCCAACCAGATTCTGCGCCGGTACCGGTCCCCAGAAACGGCTGTCGCGGCTGTTGCCCGTATTATCCCCGAGCGCGAAATAGTCCCCATGACGCATCGGCCATTCCTTCAATTCCGAGTTCAGGAGCGCCCGGGTATCCAGTTGATAACCATCGTAGCCATTCTGCGCCGCCGTTACCCTGTCGATGCCCCGCAGCCCGGCAACCGGTTCACCATTGATCAGCAGATGCGGTGGATGAATGGCGATCCGTTCCCCGGGAAGTCCGCACATGCGTTTGATGTAATGCGTTCCCGGTTCAAGTGTTGGTATGGAATCCGTGGTGAAGACCATGACCTCGTCCCTGCGGGGATGCCGGAAATTCCAGATGACCTTGTTCACGAACAGATGATCACCGCGACGGGATACCCCGCTCCAGAGGATGTCGCCCTTCTTGACAACACGTGACGGATTGAACCGGGGATTGCCGATACCGTTGCCATCGTGAAGGGCGTCCCTCGGAATCGCATGCCGCCTGCCGCCGATGTTGAATACCACGGACGATGGATCGGTTGCACTGGCGGTCCCCTCCCCCAGCCTGCCATCAGCGAGGGCACGGCGCTCGCTGTACCATTCGCCGGTGAAAGCGAATTTCACGATATCCAGGGGAAACCGGTCCATGATCCCGGACTCGGTAGCGGCCTTGGACGTGATCCCGTAAAGGGTCGGCTGCATGGAGCCGGTCGGGATTTTGAACGGCTGAATGAAGTATGCCCGAAGGCCCATTGCCGCGGCGACCGCGACCACAATAATTTCAAAATTCTCAAGGAAGGCGCCCCCTCGATGGGGAATCCTGGCCGACTGTTTCTCCAGATACGCAGACAGCAGTTCGCCCTGTTCCCGGATGCTCCGCTCATCCCCCATCCTCAGCGATCCGGTCAGTGCCTGCGTCAGCTCCAGGATGCGGCTGGTGACCTCCGCCCCAAGCAGATCACCGCGCATATTGACGAGATGAAGGGCATGGTGAATCCGATTTTTCGCTTCTTTTATCAGCTTCCGTTTCTTCAGGAAATTCATAGATCCCGCTCAGTTTCCGGATTTCAGTACCGAGATAAACGCCGTTTGTGGAACATTGACCTTGCCAAACTGCTTCATCCGCTTCTTCCCGGCTTTCTGTTTCTCGAGCAGCTTGCGTTTCCGGGTCACATCACCACCATACAGTTTTGCGGTAACATCCTTCCGGAACGCGCGGATCGTTTCCCGCGCGATCACGGTGCGTCCCAGCACCGCCTGCACGGGGATCGCGAACATGTGCGGGGGGATCGCCTCGCTAAGCGCCTTGCAGATCTGGCGCCCGCGCTCAATGGCTTTATCCTTGTGAACCATGGTTGAAAACGCGTCCACAGGCTCGCTGTTGAGCAGAATCTCAAGCTTCACAATCGGACTGACCTGGTACCCCGAGTATTCGTAATCCATGGACGCATACCCGCGGGTGGCGCTCTTCAGGTTATCATGGAAATCGGTCAGGATCTCATTCAACGGCATGGTGCAGGTCAGCATGACCCTTGAGGTATCAATGGATTCTGTCTTCGTTACCTCGCCGCGCCGATCCATGATCATACGCAGAAGTTCGCCGATATGCTCGTTCATGCAGATGATAAACGCGCTGATCAGGGGTTCCTCGATGGATTCGATGCGGGACGGATCCGGGAAGAACACGGGGTTGTCAATTTCCTGCTGCTTCCCGTCTCTCAGATTGAGCTTGTAGACCACACCCGGATGGGTGCTGATGATGTCGAGGTCAAATTCGCGGCGAAGGCGCTCCTGGATCACCTCCATGTGCAGAAGCCCGAGGAACCCGCAGCGGAACCCGAACCCGAGAGCCGTTGAGCTTTCCGGATGGAACGTGAACGCCGAGTCGTTGAGACTGAGCTTCTCAAGACTTTGCCTGCATTTCTCGAAATCCGCCGTGTCCACAGGGTAGAGCCCGCTGAAGACCATCGGCTTGATGGGCGAGAAGCCCGGAAGCGATTCCGATGCCGGATTCTTGTCGGACGTGACGGTATCCCCGATCTGGATATCCGTGGGTGACTTCAGCGTGCCGATCAGGTAGCCCACCTGCCCGGCCGTCAACTGTTTGCGGGCCAGGGGCTTCGGTGAAAAGATACCGACTTCCTTCAACTGCGTCACAATCCCGGTTTCCATCAGGCGTACCGAATCCCCCACCTTCAGGGTCCCGTCCACGATCCGGACATAGGTGATCACGCCGCGGTAGGCATCATACAGCGAGTCGAACACCAGTGCCCGCGGGGGCATATTCTCATCCAGGTTGGTTTTCGGCGGCGGGAACCTCTTGATCACCGCTTCCAGAACCGAGCGAACCCCCTCGCCTGTTTTGGCGCTGATTCGCAGATTGTCGCTGGTGTCGATGCCAAGGATGTCCTCAACCTGGATGGCGACCTTTGCGGGATCGGCATTCGGAAGATCCACTTTGTTGAGAACGGGGATGATCTCCAGTCCCCTTTCGATCGCCATGTATGCATTTGCAACCGTCTGAGCCTCGACCCCCTGGGCCGCATCCACAACCAGGATAGCGCCTTCGCAGGCCGCCATGCTGCGGGAGACCTCGTACGTGAAGTCCACATGGCCGGGGGTGTCGATCAGGTTGAATTCGTAAACCTCGCCATCATCGGCCACATAGCGCATGGCGACAGGATGGCACTTGATCGTGATGCCCCGCTCCCGCTCAAGATCCATATTGTCGAGCAACTGCTCCCGCATCAGGCGGTCCTCGACGGTGTGGGTCAGTTCCAGCATCCGATCCGCCAGCGTGGATTTCCCATGGTCAATATGGGCGATGATGCAGAAATTTCGGGTATGGGCGATATCGGGCATAAATACTCACAGTCCTGAACGGTTGCGGTGGAAGGAAAGGGTTACGGTATTGCGGAGCTGTTGAATTTCCGCCGCCATGTCCTTGCTTTTATATAGGAAGGTCCCGGCGACAAAGGCATTCGCCCCCTGCTCTGCGCACAAGCGGGCGGTCTCCTGATTGATGCCGCCGTCCACCATGATGTCGAGGTCGAGGAGGCCTAGACGGTCTGTCTCCACCCGGACGGCCTTGATCGAAGGCAGGGACTGCGCCATAAACTGCTGACCGCCGTACCCCGGACGAACCGACATGACCAGCACCTCATTAACCAGCGGCAGAACAGGAAACAACAGCGCCGGATCGGTATCTGGATTGAGCGTAATGCCGACGCGGGCACCCAGTTCCCGGATACGGTGTAGCGATTCCACGACATTGCATGCCGCTTCAATGTGGATCAGCACGGTGTCTGCCCCGGCTTCAATAAAGGTTTTCAGGTACAGGTCCGGGCGGGCAAGCATCAGGTGGACATTCAGAGGAATCTTCACATGCCGCCGCGCCATCTCGACAACGGCCGGCCCCATGCTGATATTCGGCACGAAATTACCGTCCATAATGTCAAGATGCAGCTCGTCGGCTCCCGCCGCTTCCGCCCGCATGGCACCGTCCGCCAGGTAACCGGGGTCCGCTGCCAGTAACGAAGGTAGTATTCTGAATTTCATTGGTCTTGGAGTATGACACAGCCTTGATGCGGATGCAATCATTTGTCATTCCCGCTTTTCTACCACGTACCGAAAAGACGGTGTGCATTGGCGGTCGTCTGAGCAGCAAGCGTATCCAGCGACTCTCCCCTTACTCGCGCAAGGCTGGCTGCCACCTCGTGTACAAGCGCCGGTTCGTTGCGCTTACCGCGATGAGGCTCTGGCGCGAGATAGGGCGAGTCCGTCTCGACCAGCAGGCGGTCGGCGGGAATCATGGTGGCGACGCTCCGTAACGCATCGGCGCTGCGGAAGGTGACAATACCACTGAAGCTGATCATGAAGCCGGATGCCAGCAGCCGCCTGGCAAAATCGGCATTTCCGGTAAAACAGTGCAGGACACCGCAGGTCCCGCCCGACTTGCAGTCGGCGGCATAGGCATCGAGAACGCGCAGGGTGTCATCGTCCGCCTCACGGCTGTGGACAATGACCGGAAGCCCAAGCTCCGTCGCCAGATCGCATTGCGCGGTGAATAGCGCGACTTGCGCGGTTGCCGTCTGCGGGTTGTAATGGTAGTCTAGGCCGATCTCACCAATGGCGCTGACGGTAGCTCCCAGCCCCTTCAAGGCGCTGATCGCGCGGCGGAGCCGTCCGATGGCATCTTCAATCAGCGGCGCCGACGACAGTTCCGCCACCTGATCGCGGTCAAAGCCGATCGCCGCCCGGATGCAGCGGGGATGCGCCTCGGCTGCTTCGGCTGCGCTTTTGTTCAGTGCGCAGGACCCGCCCACGGCAATCATCCGCTGAACGCCGACAGCGGCTGCCCGTTGAATTTGCGCCGCCAGCAGGTATTCGCCGTGCAGATCCGAAAAATGAACATGCGTATCGAATAATGCAACCATGGACTGACCTTATCCGAATTCGATCCGTAATGCCAGTTCCAACCGATTCGGCAACGATCGACTCCTGCTGGAGACTTGCCAGCGCCTGTGCAATCGAAACCGATATCGACATTACGGGCAGCTTGCGATGGCATTTGAATTTCGCTTGCACCCGTCTGGAAGACATACTAGCTTTCAAACGTGGCTATGTCCACGAATCGTTCCCATCCGGGAATGAATTGATTGCCATTCTGGAAGCAACCAAAGGACCGACATGTTGATAACAATGCTGAAATCCAAGCTGCACCACGCACGGGTTACCCAGGCCGAGCTGGAGTATAACGGCAGCCTGACCATTGACCGTGATTTGATGGATAGCGTGCGCCTGCGCCCCTTCGAGAAAATCCTCATTGCCAATATGGCCAACGGCGAACGTTTCGAAACCTATGCCATTCCCGGCCCGCGCGGATCCGGCACCATCTGCCTGAACGGGGCCACTGCCCACAAGGGTGCCGTTGGCGACCGGTTGATCATCTTTGCTTTTGCGCAGATGACGGAAGAGGAGGTCGCGTCCCACAAACCGCTGATTACCGTGCTGGACTCCAATAACCGGCCGATCCCACGTACTGCGGATCTGGTCTGAGGCGACAGTGGTCCCCTACCCTTCGCGGCCGAATTTGCGGTGAAGCTCCTTGGTGGACGTGAAAATCAGCGTGGGGCGACCGCGCGGCGATGTATAGGGCATTTCACATTGCGCAAGATCGACAACCAGCCTTTCGATCTCATCGAGCGAAAGGTGCTGGCGACACCCAACCGCCGTCCTGCAGGCGGCCTGCGCCATGGCATCCTCCCGCGCTTCCCGGCCTCCGCGCAGTCCGGCCTGCTCAAGGCTGCCCGCCATGTCGGTAATCAGCGCCTTGACCGGAGCCCCTTGAAAACATGCAGGCACCGCATCCACCACAAAACTGTTCCCGCCGAACTCGGACAGGCCGAAACCAAGTTCCGCGAAAAGATCAAGGTGCTGGCGAACCCGTGCGGCGTCGCGAGCAGGCATCTCGACGGTGTCCGGGATCAGCAGTGCCTGTGAGGCGACATGCCGGGCGAGTACGGCCCGCATCAGGCGGTCGAAAAGCACCCGTTCGTGCGCTGCCCTTGGATCCATCAGCACCATGCCGCCTTCGGTCTCCAGCACCACGTAGAATCCGGCAATCTGCCCGAGCACCCGGCACCATGACCACGGTGAGCCCTTTGCCACCCCGGTTGTATCGGCAGCCGGACCCGCCATTACCGGGGGGGCGACCGGCGATGGGGCCGCCGTATCCACACCACCGGCTGGCACGCTGGCAGGTCCCGGTGAACCGGAGGTTTTCTCGTTCGCTCCGAACATCCCGTCGACGGGCAGGCCGCCGGCTGGCGGATCAAACGAAACCGCCCGTCGCGGATACGTGAACGCGCGCGATGGAGGCAGATCGTCAATCTGTAGCGTGGTATCCAGCGGCGGCAGTACCGAGGGCACCGGCATGCCGCGAGCATCGGGTGGATCATGACGAGTGCCCAGAGCGCCAGCGGCTGACAATGCGACTTCGAACGCGGCGATCACCGCATCCCTTACATCCCCCGGATGGCGGAAACGCACTTCCCGCTTCGTCGGATGCACGTTGACAT
>CAZGBW010000029.1:0-14530 GCA_964523995.1 uncultured Victivallales bacterium
AAAGCTGCGGAACGCCGTCGATATACGTGGTCACCCCTGGCGCGTTCTGGCCGGACCCGATGCCGCGCACATACGGGAAGGTAAGTCGGCGGGCTGCGAATGTCCCCAGCGTCAGGTTCGGGATGCCAGCCGCCGCGCCTCTCAAATCCGTTGAACCCGCCCTGGCGAGCTGATCCGCCGTGCGTATGGACATGGAACCGGGTACGGCCTGCGGCGATTCCGGCCGCTTGCGGGCCGTTACCACTATATCCTGTAAAGCCGGATCGGCAGGGATCTTCCGATCCGCCGCCAGCGAACGCGGGCACAAGAGCAAGGCTGCCAGGATGCCCACCCCCCTCAGGCACCGATGGGTAAGGCCCGGCAGAAGGGCGGCCATAGAGGGGTTTTGCCGCCCAACGTTTTCATGTCGAACATGCATATGTTTCTATCCTTATTCCAGCGTCGAGGCTGTCTTCATTCCGGACAAAGCGTGTCACAAATATCATTTTGCAGGCCATGTCGCCAGCCAATTCGCCAATCTGCGCAATTCTCGGACCCAATGGTGATCAAGCCTGCAGGGAGGATCGGGTTTCCAGCGACATAGTGCCGGGTATCTTTGTATGCCTTGCTTTCCCAGTCTTCCGGCGCGGTCAGCTTCCTGCCTTTGGCCCCGCGGATACGGATTCAGCGAGATCATCGCGGACGTCGGTGTCGGGAACCGCATCGGTTCCTGGAAACGCCGTCCGAACTACCGGGACTTGCGGGATTGGGACAGGGAAGGATTGCTTGACGGGCGAGGGCATTATGAAAACCGATTCTTGTGGTGAAGCCACAGCGCCCGGTGAGATCGAAACCGAGGAACCGGGCTCCGTGGAAGAGCGATTCCATGGCGCTTCCGGGTTTAGCGGGGGATTTCTCATTGGATCCAGTGCATATACATTCTCTGACAGGCCGATGAAGTCTTGCGATTAAGCGGGCACGTCGGTGCAGACCCGCTGCCACACCGATGGGCCCGTCACGTATCATTGTCCGATGCAGATCCATCTTTTCCAGGCGGATCCTGCAGGCATCGTTTAGCGTGATTCGCGGATTCGGGGGAGGCCTCTGGTGTTCCGGATTCTGGTACAGCGGGTTGTGTCAACCCGCTGGTCTGGATGTGGTAAGCCGGATCAGGCCTTGGCGCGGCGGCTGCCGACCCACTTGTGGATCTCGTTGCGGATGGCCTGCCACTCCTGCGTGTCCAGGCGTTCCTGGAGAAAGCGGGTGTAGAAGCTGATCAGCACCTCGCGCAGGGTGTCGAGGGCCAGGATCCGGTCCTGGAAGCGGCTGGCGGCATCCACATCCTCGCCCTGGGGGAGCTGGACCGAGCGGCAGGTGAAGGTGTCGGCGTCCAGGGTGAGCTTCCAGGTGGTATCGTCGCGCGCGAACAGGACCTTTGCCCGCTTCAACTTCTTCCCGCTGATCAGCGCCGTCTTGGCCTCCGCGCTGATCAGTGGCTGGCCGTTGCGCAGGACGGTCTCGTGCGCGCCAGCCCCCTCGAACATGAAGCAGAGCGGTCCCTCGATCGCGACCGCGAACGGACCGGCATCCAGGGTCGCTATTCCGCCGCAGGCCTCGGAGAAGAACCAGAGCCAGGTCAGGAAGTCGCGCCCGATATGCGCTTCCGCCATGTCGTCATCCTGCTCGGGGGAAAAACTGGCCGGTTGCAGATCCCGGATGTCGGTCTTGAGTTCCCTGGCGGCGATGGATTCGGGGGTGAAGGGGAGAATGTCCAGTCCGGTGGCGTGGCGGAAGTTAAGGCGCAGCGCATCTAGCTGCTTGTCCGTGGTGGCGGTTGCATAGAGGATACGGCCTTGCGGTTCGCAGACGATATCAATACCGCTGAGCGTCGGTGGCATGGTCGGCAGGAGGCGGGCGATGACCTCCTTCTTGATGGCTGCTTTTTCGTTGCGTTTGAGAAAGGGAAGTCCCCTGGCCTGCAGCTCCGCGAGTTCCTGCATTTTGCATTCGGCTTTCAGGAGGGCGGGCGGAATGATCCGCTCGGCCTTCATCAGCGTCAGGCGCAGGTAGCCCGAGACGATGGCGCTTTCCTCGGTGATGTTCCGGTCGAGCAGATGCCGTCCGGTGACCCATCCGGAGATTTCCCCGGTGCCCATCGTTTCCACCGGCGGTGCCGCATGGCGGGCAAACCGCTCAATGACGTTGCCGGGAAGGGGTTCCGGGAGGTAGAACATGCGGATGCTGAGGGAGCCGGATTCAAATGCCATGCGTTCATTCCTTTGTGCGCGGTGTGGTCTCTTGAGTAATGGCCAATCTGCCATAGAAACGGCCGGGTTACAACGCCGGAATATGTCGTCACGGGGATTATTCGATGCTCCGGGTGCCGGTGCTGTAAGGATAGCGGGAGCGAACACGAACAATACCATTATGAGACACATGTTGATTGGGTTATGCGTCATGGTGTTTGCCGGCTGTTCCCGCCATCGCGATTCGTCGGGACTTCAGGCCGCAGGGTCAGATGTGCGGGAAGGGGGGGCTATCGTCATGGACAAGAGCGAGTGGAAGAAGACGTTGACGCCGGAGCAGTACCAGGTGGCCCGTTGCGGCGAGACGGAGCGGCCGGGGTCCGGTGCGTTCCTGAAGCACAAGGAAAAGGGAATCTACACATGTGTCTGCTGCGGATACCAGCTTTTCGCCTCGGAGGCGAAGTACGATTCCGGGTCCGGCTGGCCGAGTTTCTGGAAGCCGGTTGCCCAGGGGGCGGTGGAGGAAAAGCGGGATGTGAGCATAGGCATGGTGCGCACCGAGGTCCTGTGTCCGCGCTGTGGTGCCCATCTCGGGCACGTTTTCGACGACGGTCCGGAGCCGACGGGCTTGCGGTACTGCATCAATTCCGCCTCGCTCGATTTTGAGCCGGCACCTGGTGCCACGCAACCGTGATGCGGTTGCCCTGAATATTTCCGTTTGCGAGGGGTTGAAATTATGGTAGGTAAATCGGCATCTGTTTCAACGATGCCCATGGTGGGTATCTGGGATCGAGACGGGGAGTCGCAGGAGTGGCGTGATGAGGAAGCTGCTGGTTTGTCTAGGAGTGGGGGCGGTGCTGGCCCAGCCGGCGTTGGCCTTCCGGCCCGCGAACTGGGTGTATTTCAACTGGCCCTGGGCGTTTGATGCCGGCACGGGGGACTGGCACTGGTTCAAGACCAATGACACGCAGTGGGTGAACGGGTTCACGGCGGGCGGCTGGCGCAAGATGCCCGCGAGCGCTCTGGCGAGCGGGTGGTCGTTCTACACCTGCCCCTTCGCGTATTGCCCGGCCAATGGCTCCTGGTACTACATCAACGAGCCGGATACCCAGTGGGTGGTCAACATGCGCACGGGCGTCTGGTCGCGCTTCGGCACCCCCGCGGGCATGGTCTTGATCCCCGGCGGGACCAATGCGGGCACGGATCCGGATTCCGGGGCGTACTTGCTGACGTTAACCCCCTTCTACATGGATAAGTACGAGGTGACGAAAGCCAAGTGGGACGAGGTGCGGGCCTGGGGGTTGACCCACGGCTACGCGGACTTGCCCGTGGGCGGAGGGAAAGGTGCCAACCATCCGGTGCATTCGGTCAACTGGTACAGCGTGGTCAAATGGTGCAACGCCCGCAGCGAAATGGAAGGCCGCACCCCGGCGTACCGGGAGCGGTTCACGATTTCGGGACGTCCGCCGGTCTATTCGACGTACAGAACAGGAGAGGTAGATATTGAAGCCTCCTGGTTGGATGCTGCGGCCACCGGCTACCGGCTGCCGACTGCCGTGCAGTGGGAATATGCCGCACGGGGTGGATTAAGCGGAACGCGCTTCCCTTGGGGGGACACGATCCAGCACAGCCAGGCGAACTATTATAGCGATGCGAACGACAGTTATGACATCAGCCCGACGCGGGGAACTCATCCGACGTATGCCACAGGCGGCTATCCGTACACCTCGCCGGTGGGTGCGTTCGCTGCAAACGGTTACAACGTATGCGACATGGCGGGTAATGTGTGGGAATGGTGCTTTGATGTATGGGGGATTGGCTCGGCCCGTCTAATAAAAGGCAGTAGTTGGTACAACAGCGCCAACGGCTGCCGAGCCGGTTCTTCCAGCAACCGCGCGACTGCCGACTCCGACAGCATCATTGGCTTCCGGGCGGTTCTGCCCCCAGCTCAGTAGTGGGCCGACCGGCGGGAGAGACCGAACGGTAGGCAGGCAGATGCCTTGACGGGGTTACGTTGTCAGGCGGCATCAGCCTGAAGTGGCGGCATCGGCACATCCATCGCGTCGGCCACTGCTCGGAGCAGTTCGGACTCTTCCGCTGCAACGGCGCCGTCCGACAGGATGCAGGCCCTGCAGGCTTCGATGACCTTGCGTTTGACGGCGGGTGAGGCTTCGCACAGGGTGGATAGAGAGCGCGATATCGTTTCGAGGGAAACGCTTTCCGGATCGAGCGCGTCCGGAGGTTGCCCCAGTGCTTTCAACCCCGCCTGGTAACTGGCATCGGCGGCGGCGGGGCCGGAGGTTCCCCAGGAGGCGAGTCCTGCCAGGACCGCGGAGCAGGCGGGCAGGACGCTGGCGATCGAGCGGTAACGCACCGGGGCGGTACTGGTGCGGCCAAACGCGGATTCCACATGACGGATGATCATGTGACTGAGCGCGAACTCGAAAAGATCGATTTCCCGGTCCGCCTCGGTCAACGCCTGAACCGTCTGCCGGAAGCGGGCGTACTGGTCTTTCGTCAGCAGGCGCAGTGCTGGCACCGTCAGTTCGGCTAGCGGCAGCCGCGAGGCGGCGGGCAGTCTGGTGATCATCGGCCGCACCGTTTCCAGAAGGGCAACCGCCTGCGGGTCGGCTCCGACGGCCTGTCGCTGCGCGGCCTGTACTGCGGCATCGCCGGACCAGAGCAACCCGTAAATGACGGATCTGGCACCGACGGGATCACGCACCTCGGCCAGCAGCGCTTCCGGGATCGTCCGTATGGCGCTGGCCGCCGCCCGGATGTTGATCGAGCCTGGCGCTCCGGACTGGAACCCGGCCGCCAGTCCGGACATGGCGGATGCGTCCGCGCCGCGCTGGCGGCCCCCGTCATCTTGCATCGCGGCGATTTCCGGATTGAAGGACGGATCCAGCCGACGGATGCGCTCGGCCAGCGGCGGATGGGTCGCGAACATGGAGGCCAGGCTGAACCCGCCAACCGGCCCGAAGAACATATGGCTGGCTTCCGATGCATGGGCATTCCTGACTCTGGCACCGATGTCCAGTCCCCCGATCTTTTTCAGGGCGCTGGATATGCCGGACGGATTGCGGGTATACTGGACCGCCGAGGCGTCTGAAAGAAACTCGCGCTGGCGCGAGATGGCGCTCTTGATCAAATTGGCGAAAAAGACGCCGATGTAGCCGATGATGATCAGGGCCAGCCCGATGAAGGGGAGCGGATTGCCGCCCTCTTTCTTGCCGCCGCGGGAGCGACCGCCCGAGAAATGCGCGCTGCGCAGAAGCACGCGTCCGACAATCGTCAGCATCAGGATCCCGAACAGGATGCCCATGAGCCGTATATTGAGGCGCATATCGCCATTGACGATGTGGCTGAACTCGTGGGCGATGACGCCCTGCAGCTCGTCGCGCGTGAGCGTTTCCATGCAGCCGCGGGTGACCCCGATCACGGCGTCACGAGTCGAGAAGCCGGCGGCGAACGCGTTGATGCCGGGTTCGTCATCCAGCAGGTACACCTGGGGGACGGCGACCCCGACGGCGAGGGCCATTTCCTCCACCACATTCAGCAGCTTGCGTTCGTCGGCGTCCCGCGTGTCCGGCGCGACCGGCCGGCCACCCAGCGATGTCGCCACCACGCTGCCGCCTTTGGAAAGCTGCAGGGTCTTGAACAGGGAACCCAGTATGACAACGGCCAGCACCGCCCCCGCGGTGATGGTGAACAGGGTGGGGTTCCACAGGCTGACGGGGGTGCCGCCATCGTTATTGATCACAAAAGCGGCGGCGATCACCAGGTAAACGGCAGCCACGATGCCGCTCACCGCCAGGGCGTACAACACAACCAGCCCCGACGTCCGTCGCCGCGCCCGTTCCTGGTGTCCGAAGAAGTCCATTAGAAGCTGACCTTCGGCGCGACCCGCTCCTGCGATTCCGTGATCTCGAACAGGGTGGCTGCCTGGAACCCGAAGGTGTTGACGAAGAGCACGGTCGGGAACGATTCGCGGGTGGTGTTGTAGTTCATCACGGCGTCGTTGTAAGCCTGCCGCGAGAAGGCGACCTTGTTCTCGGTGGAGCTCAGTTCCTCCATCAGTTGCGACATGGTCTGGTTGGCCTTCAGGTCCGGATAGTTTTCAACGAGAAGCATCATCCTGGTCATGGCCCCGGACAGTACGCCTTCGGCCCCGAGCAGCGATTGCATGGCGGCGGGATCGCCCGGATTGGCGGCGGCGGCCTGCCCGGCAGACGCGGCCTGGTTGCGGGCGTTGATCACGGCCTCCAGGGTACCCCGCTCGTGCTTCATGTAGCTCTTTGCCGTCTCGACCAGATTGGGGATCAGGTCGTAGCGGCGCTTGAGCTGCACATCAATCTGCGCGAAGGCGTTCTTGAACCGGTTGCGGAGTGCAACCAGCCGGTTGTAGATACCGGCGACCATAAGCGCGATGACGACCAGGACGGCGACCGTGATGATGAGTCCGAGCATGACAATTCCTCCCGTGTGATGTATTATTCCCCGTTCGTACCGGCGCATGGTGCCCGTTGCTTGCAAGGCGGAGGCGTCAACGATACCGGCCAATGGTTCAAGGCTAACGGAGCGGGGGCGTTTCGTCAAGCGGGCATCACGATGCCCTGGAATCTTGCGGCACCACTGAATTCTTACTTTTCAAATGCCTGATGTCATGTTCTGATATAAGGCCTCATGTCAAAGCGTCCTAAAAAGAAGCATGCGAATCGAAAATCGTCCTCGTTCGTGAAAGGGGCGGGTACGGGTGCTGACACGCCTGCATCGCTGGTGTCGGAACTGGAGAGCGCCATCCTGCAATTGCGCGGGCGGCGCAGCATGGTGCTGGCTCGTCAGCTGAAGCCGGAAGTCCCCGTTCCGGGGGAGCGTCGCGAAAAGCTGGTGGCGGCGGCACATGAAGCCTATGTGCGCGAGCTGCTGGACGGCGGGCACACCGGCTCGGCCCAGGATCATGCCCGTTCGTTCGCTGGCAAGGAACCGGGGTTGTGCCGGCACTGGGCGTTGAGCTTGCAGGTCCGACTGGGGCTGGTGGCCGATCTGGAGAGGCTTGCCGAGGATGTCGCCTGGCGCGAACGCCTTCGTCTTGAGCTGGTCGATCCGGGGGATCTGGTTGACTGTCCCATTGCCGACTATTCGACGGATGCCCATGCCGTCAACGGTGCCTGGCAAGCTGCCGACAGCGGTCAGTTGCAGGCGGCAAGGGCATTGATTGCCGGCATCGGGCGGCGGTCGTTGCTCGTCGACTGGCGGCTGTTCGTGCAGGCTGGCGTGGCGGCGCGAGAGGGGAATGCCGAGGAGATGGAGGCCGCCTTGGCCCGGATCATGCCCGGCACGTCGGCGGCACATCTGGGGCAGGCGCTCAAAGCCTGCCTGCATCAGGACCGCGCGGCCCTCGCCGGCACCGATCTGGCCAGCCAGCTGGCGTCGCCCCCGCCCGAGCTTGTCGATCACGTCAAAGCCCTGTCCACCGCGCTGCTGAAAAGTCGCGGAAAATCAGCCATATTATGCAAAAGCCTGAAGACGTTGCTGGCTGCACTTCTGCAAGCAAAACGCCCATCCGCCGCTCACTTGGTTCTGGCATCGACATGCAAGGAGCGTTTTGACACAACGTTGCTGGATGCTGCCTATGACGCTGGACTTCCAGTATCCTGTGTCCATCTCTGCGGCGCCATGATCAATCTACCAATGGATGAGTGGGGCGATGAGTTTGATGAATTGCTGCGGCATGGGAACTGGTCGCCGCAGGAGCGGGCTCTGCTGCTGCTAGAACAGGCTAAAGACATGCGCCAGATGCTCGAGTCGGAAGACGATGATGCCGGTTGCTTCGACGAGGACGACGAGGACGAGTGCCGACAGGACATACAGAAGTGGTGCCGCGACGCGGCAGGGTCCTGGCCGGGGTTACGCGATATCTACGCGACGTGGAGCTGGGCGGAGCGGCTCGGGAAAACCCATTACGCGGAAACGGCCGAGACACGGGCATTCCCGTCGGACCCGCAAGCCTGGGGACGTCTGGTGTGCCGCCTGGCGGTGCTGGCCAAATTCAAGGAATGCGACAAGGCCATGGCTGTGGTCGCCGCCTTGCCTGGCACCCTTGATGTCTGCAACCGCCTGACCGGATATATTGCCTTCCAGAAGGTATGCGATGCGGATAGGCGGAATCTGCCGTTTGAAAACCTGCAAGTCCTGGCCAGCGCCTACAACGGCGACAATCTTTTCGAACAGGTGGACTTGGCGACGCGGCTCTGGCTGAAAGCGGATAGTAACGCTCGGAAACGCGAGCGCGGGGCTGTCCTGACGGAACTGGGCCACCCTTGGCTCGCCGCCGTGTTTTGTCACGAGCTGTCAAACGAGAGGATCACGGCCTCGCAAGTACCGGCCAATCTGAAAAAGACAATGTTGGAAAACCCTGCCGTGGTGGCGGATGATTTTATCCTGCTGGCACAGCATCCGGATCGAGCCCGCATCAACTGGCAGCACAGTAGTCTCGTGAAGGCGTTGCTGGCGGCGCTTGCGGATCCGCATCTTTCGCCGCTGGTGCTCCAGGAGTGCCTGTATCATTTGCTGCTTGGCAACTGGCATCAGTTTTATATGCGACTGGTCACGGATTATGCGCCCTCGATGATCGAGATAACCGCCCGGTTGCTTGATTCCGGGGATCGGCCGTCCTCCACTGCCATCGCGGCATTGGCATTCCGGGCACTTTTGTACGAGGAGCCTGAGTTACAACATGGCCTTGATCATCATGGGGTCGCCATTACGTTGCTCAGGGCGGCAAAACAGTTGGCGTCGGATACGCAGATCAAGGGAATCGTCCGCGAAGTCGAGGATAAGACCGGATTGTTGATGCGTCCTGGAGTGGATACGAAAAGCGCCATTGATGCGCTGTCGGTATGGCGGCAGCAGTGCACGATCAAGACCAGCATGGAGTTCTGGAAACATTTCTCATCGGTAAATCAGTCTTCCGGGGTTCGCCATATGGCACCCGCCGAGCGATTACCGCTCAACCCCTTTGATGATCTTGCCAGAATCCTGGGGACTCCATTTGAGGACGAGAATTGGGACCATTGGGAGGATGACGATGATCTCGATGAACCACCGGTTAAACAAACAAGAAAGAAACCGGGTAAGAAAACCTCCAGCCCCGGAAACAAGACGGGTGGTCGCCTCGATTTGAACAAATGCTTTCCGACCAGTGAAACGGAATTCGAAATCCTGATCTCCAAGGTGGCTTTTTCAGGCGGTATCAATGATAAAGTCATCCTGCATGATAAGATCAAGGACTCGTGTTTGCCCGAGAAAGCCAAGGAACGATTGTTCACGCGGCTTGAGGGCACGATTGGTGAAAAAGGAAGGTGCCCGTTCTGATGCAGACGAAAGACCCGTACTTGCTGCTTGGCCTTCAGGAGCAGGTTACCGATAGCGAGGTGACCGATGCTTATCATGCGGCCTTGCGCCGCCATCCGCCTGAGCGTGAGCCGGAACGATTTGCGGTGATCAGCGAGGCCTACGAGTCCATCCGTACCGAGGAGGCTCGCGTGCGCCGCCGGCTTTTTCCCCCGTGCCTATCGCCATCGGCATTGCCGGGGTATTTTGATGTACCCGCCGAAGGGCATGCTCCGGTCGCCATCAAGCAGGGGTTCTGGCTGCGGGAAGCTCGCAAACAATGGGCAAGGAGTCGGCTGTCATGATGGATAATGAAACCATTGAACCTGTGGAAGCGTCCGGTACGGAATGGGATAACCCTGTTGCGGAACCTTGCTTAGCCGTATGGAAGGAAACCGTGCTGAGCGACTTCCGGCAATGGCTGGACGCCTTGCCCGATGAGCCGCCCGATACCGATGATGCTGAGCCGATCGAGGACGGCGATCTGCTCAGCCTGGTCGGCGAGATGACCGCCATGCGCCAGGAAGTGAAATTGATGAGCCGGGGCACGGGTAAATTATCCCGCACCGTCGAGCAGATCTCGCAGGATGTCGTCACCAATGTGGTCCCGTTGGCCGAGGAGATCCGCCGGCTAGATCGCGAGGCGCGCGTCAGCGAGACGCGCGGTACCCTGGGACCGCTGCTGTTGGAACTGGGAGACCTGCGGGAAGGGATAAGGGAAGTGGCGGCGCAGGCCGCCAAGCCGATCCGCCCGTGGCATGTCTCGCGCCGAGTGTGGGATACGTTCGGGCTCGACCGCCAGAAGAAGCTTCTGGAGGTCCTGGCACAGCGTCTGGATTCGACGCTGGAACGTCATGCGGTCAAGCCGATCGCTACAGAATCCATGCCGTTCGACGCCAGGTGCATGACCGCGGAAGGGGTCAGCCGGTCGGGGCAGGTGCAACCGGGACAGGTCAGTAAAGTGGTGAAACAAGGGTTTGCCGTGGCGGGGGGCGTTCTCCGTCCGGCGCATGTGATTGTGGAAACAAAGGAGTAGGCAAATGATTATCGGAATTGATCTGGGCACCACCAACAGCGAGGTTTGCGTGGTCCGGGATGGCAAACTGGAAGTCGTATCGATCGACGGGATCCCGATGCTGCCGTCCTGTGTCGGTCTCGATGCCGATGGAGAAATCCTGGTCGGTCAGGCGGCGCGCAACCAGTATGCATGGCGGCCTGAACAGACCATCCGTTCCATCAAGCGCAAGATGGGCACGGAGGAACTGGTAACCCTGGGCGATAACACGTATCGGCCGCAGGAGATATCGGCGATGATCCTGCGCGAACTCAAGAACCGCGCGGCACAGGTACTCGGCCAGGCCGTAACCCAGGCCGTCATCACCGTACCTGCCTACTTCAACGACGCGCAGCGGCAGGCAACCCGCGAAGCGGGCGTGCTTGCCGGACTGGAGGTGCTGCGGATTCTCAATGAGCCGACCGCGGCCGCCCTGGCCTACGAGGCGGCCGGTGTCGCCAAACGTCGCCATGTGCTGGTGTATGACTTTGGTGGCGGCACGTTCGACGTGTCGATCGTGACCATGACCGGGGATGTGGTCGAGGTGCGGGCCACGCATGGTGACAACCATCTCGGTGGGGACGATATCGATGCCGTCCTGCTGGAACATGCACTGGCCGACTTCGAGGAGCAGCATGGCCAGCGTCCGGGACTGATCGGGGTGAGTCGCCTGCGGATGGCCTGCGAGCAGTTGAAGAAGGATCTTTCCAGTCAGGCGGCGGCGACCTTGTCCGAAATGGATATTCCCTTGGAAAATGGTGGAACCGTAGCCTTTTCCATGGAACTGAATCGAACGCAATTCGAGGAAATCGCCGAGGATCTGATCCGTCGGACGTTGACCTCGATCCGTCACGTCATGCGCGAGAGCGGGCTGAATGCCGGGGATATTGATGAAATCCTGCTGGTTGGCGGCTCAACACGCATTCCGGCGATCGAGGAGTTGATCGAGCGTGAGATCGGCAAGCGGCCGCGTCGCGATGTCAATCCCGACCTCGCGGTGGCCTATGGCGCCGGTGTCATGGCGGCGCGGCTGGCAGGCTCGGATGACCATCGCATTCTGGTCGATATCTCGCCCTATACCTTTGGCACCTCGTGCCTGGGCAATGTGGGCGGCGAGTTCTGCCCGCACTTGTTCGTGCCGATCATCAAGTCCGGCACGCCCCTGCCTGCCCGGCGCGGCAAGGTCTTTTTCACCATGCGGCCCGGCCAGGACGCCGTTGAAGTCCGCATCTTCCAGGGCGACGACCAGGATGCCCGCCGGAATGTCTTCGTGGGCGACTTCATGGTCGAGGATCTGGATGAGAATGCCGATGAAAGCAGCCAGATCCTGCTGAACATGGCGCTTGACCTGGACGGCATCCTCACCGTGACCGCTGTCGAGCAGCACACGGGGCTGAACAAAACCGTGGTGATCGAGGACAGCCTGAAGAAAGTCAGCGATACGGATCTGGAGAAATCCCGCGCCCGTATCGCCGATCTGTTCCCTGATGATGACCTGCCAGGCGATGCGGACGACGAGGACGGCGAGCCGGTGGCGGAAACGATGACGGCCAATGCCGAGGATGCGGAATTGCTTGCCCGGATCGAGCAGAGTCGCGATGTCCTGGACACGGTGGACCTCGAGGATATCGAACGGCTGGTTGACAAGCTCCGGGATGCCAGGCGAGAGAATGACGTCGAGGCGGCTGATCACGCTCGCGAGGGTATCGAGGACATCCTGTTTTTCGCGGAACAACGCAACTAGATCGGATGTCGCATGAAAAACGGGTCAGATCGCTTGGAGATGCCTTGTCCCGTGTGCGGACGCACCTGCGACTTGTCAGCGTCCACGGACGCGGCAACTTGCGGTCGGTGCGAGGCGGATTTGGATGCCTGTCGGGCCATGATCGGCAAAGCGCAGGCGTTGCTTGAAAAGGCGGCACGGGCGTTACCGATGGATCCGGAGCAAGCCCTGCGCCTGGCCGAACGATCACAATTGTTGCACGCCACCGACGAAGCCCGCCGCCTGATCATGCTCGGGCAGCTCTGCTCTCGTCAATACAGCGCCGCCCTCGCCGGTTGGTTGCATCGCCCGTTCACAGCGTCTAATAAGTTCCGCATTCACAATGCCTATTCCGATCCCATCCCCGGAGCCAGTGCCATGCCCGACAACATCGCCGCCCCTCGTCAGTTCAACGTGGAGAATGGCGAGACCCTTATCCCCCTTTGAGTGCTGCCCAGTTGTCTTTATACTTGAAGAGGTCACCCTTCATGACTCTGCGCTCTTCCTTGAAGTGTTTGGTGATGTAAGCAACTTCTGCGCTTGGTAAGATGAAGACCTCTGGAACTGTGGACAAATCTTCGAATTTGTTGTTGTAGATGACGAAGGCAATGAAATGATTGTCCGCTGCTGATACGTTGTTGACGACCAGGGATGAGTGCGAGCGCACGGCTTTGACATCAATTGAGATGTCGGGCTGCTCGCTATGAACCACACGAATGTCGATCGTTTTTTTGTTCCCCTGGCTCAAGTAGGCCTCAAGCCCCATGCGGAACAACTGCGAGAGCACGTAGAACTCGGCGGCCATGCCGGTATTGAAGGAATTTGCACGAGGGGCAGTAGAGGTCATTCTGTGGGGCCTACCAAGTAGTTGATCGTTTTCTTCTGTTCCTTACATGTTCCGGTGATTGCTCTGTAAACTATCTATTACAGTGTGTAACGTAGCGGGGGTTTCACGGTTATGTAAAGCGATTATTATTATGGTTTTATTCAGGTTCCTACCCTTTTCCTTCCCCATCCATGGGGAGGGTGGCTTTGCAGTCGGGGTAGGCGGTGCAGCCCCAGAAGGGGTTGCCGGCGTTTTTGCCGGTTTTGGCTTTGCGGCGGGTCATGGGTTTGCTGCACTCGGGGCAGGTGGGGGCTTGTTCCTGTTCGGCCCGTGATTCGACTCGCAGGGTGGTGAGTTTCTCGCGGAATCCGCCTTCCTTGCAGAAGCTCTCACCCTGGGTCTCCATCTGGTGATTGAGCATGTTGATGACCCGCGCGATGATGATAAGCAAGACATTGGCCATGACTTCGTCATCGGCGGAATCGAGCCAGGCGGAAAACTTGGCTTTCTGGTTCAGAATGTGCTGGCAGGAGTCGTGGATCAGGTCATCGGCGTAATCGGGTTTGTCGAGTCGCACGGCATAGATCGCCCGCGATTCGGCGGAATCCTTGCGCCATGGGACTTTGCCCTGGCGCATGAGCCAGTTCATGTAATCGCCCGCCAGTTCGGCCAGGCTTGACCGGGCGACATCCGTGAGACGCATCTCGGTCTCGCGCGAGGTTGCGCGGCGCGCGGAACCCTCGGCATTGTTCGCGCAGCCGGATCGTGCCGCCTGGGTCATCTGATCGTATTGCCGTCCGCATGGATCATTCGAGCGGTTCAGGAACTTTCGGCAGAAGTCCTGGGTTGCAAGCTGCACGATGTTTGCCAGGATCCAGGAGTCTAGCCGGAAGTAACCGCCAGTGCCGCCAAACATGTTTGTTCCTTTCTTTCAGGGGGTTGGGAAAAACTTTTTCCGAAAGATTCGAGGGAATCGAAAAATTCGATGTTGGGTTGTCTCGATGACTTCTTCGATTCTCTCGAAAAGGGGTTGAATGGCCATGCGGGGAGGTTTGCAGAAAATGGCGCGCATTGCAAGTGCGGGGCTGACGTATGCCGCGATAGCACTGTTCGTCCGGTGCGGTGGAGTTGGCTGGCTTTTTGCTTCGCATACAGGTGTCGTTTGCATTATACTGGATCATGTGTATTCGGATGTTAGCGGGACGGGAGTATCTTATGAGAGCGAGAATGGCTGAAGGTGGTTGCTGGTGGAGGGCAACGGTTGGCGG
>CAZGBW010000030.1:0-5163 GCA_964523995.1 uncultured Victivallales bacterium
ATGCTGATCGCGCAGAGCGGCGGTCCCACCATGGTCATCAACCAGAGCCTGGCAGGAGCGGTTCTCGAGGCCCGGAGGCACCAGTGCATCCAGAAGGTCTACGGCGCCCTGCACGGCATCCAGGGGATCCTGGACGAGAATTTCATTGACCTCGGCAAGGAATCACGCCAGACGATCGAGGCCGTCGCCATCACCCCGTCCTCGGCCCTCGGGACCGTCCGCAAGAAGCCAACCCCGCAGGACTGCCAGGCCATTTTCCAGGTATTGCACAAGAACAATATCTGCTATTTCTTCTACATTGGAGGGAATGACTCGGCCGAAACCGTGTACATCATCAACGAGGAGGCCAGGAAGGCCGCCTACCCGCTGCGCTGTTTCCATATTCCCAAGACGATTGACAACGACCTGCGCGAGAATGACCACACGCCCGGCTTCGGCAGCGCCGCCCGGTTCGTGGCCTGCGCCTTCATGGGCGATGATCTGGACAACCGGGCCCTCAGCGGCGTGAAGATCAATATCGTCATGGGACGCCACGCCGGGTTCCTGACCGCCGCCGCCGCGCTGGCCCGCACCGCGCCGGATGACGGCCCGCACCTGATCTACCTGCCGGAACGCCCGTTCCGCCTCGACCGTTTCGCGGCCGACGTCACCGACGTCCATGCGAAATACGGCCGATGCGTGGTCGCCGTCTCCGAAGGCATCGCCGATGAGGAAGGCGCCACCATCGCCTCGTCATTCATCAAGGAGGTGGACTCGCATGGCAACGCCCAGCTCAGCGGCAGCGGCGCGCTCGGCGATTTCCTGGCCGCCGAGATCAAGGCGCGCACCGCCATCAAGCGCGTCCGTGCCGATACGCTTGGCTACCTGCAGCGCTCCTTCCCCGGCATCGCCTCCCCGACCGACGCCGCCGAGGCGCGTGCGGTCGGCACCATCGCCGTGCAGACCGCCGTCGCCGGCATCGCGGACGGCTCTATCGCCATCCGCCGTCTCCCCGGTGCGGAATACGCCGTGGAGTACAGGCGCGTTCCGCTCAAGAGCGTGGCCCGCGAAACGCGCCACATGCCGGCCAGCTTCATCAACAAGGCGGGCAATAACGTGACCGCCGCCTTTGTGGCGTATGCCTCGCCGATTGTCGGCCCGCTTCCGAAAATAACCCGATTCCGGGCCCTGTGCTGAACCCTTGAGGAAAGAAGCGTCCGATGATCGCCATTATTGACTACCGGGCTGGGAACCTGACCAGCGTCCGGCTTGCCTTCGAGGCGCTCGGGCGCGAAGCGGTGATCACTGATGACCCGGCGCGCATCCGCGCCGCGGAGCGGGTGGTTTTCCCGGGGGTCGGTGCCGCCGGTGCCGCCATGCGCCACCTGCAGTCCCTGAACCTTGCCAGCACCATCCGCGACATAGCGCGACGCGGAACGCCATTCCTCGGCATCTGCCTGGGCACGCAAATCATCCTGGAACGCTCGGACGAGGACGGCGGCACGGACACCCTCGGACTCCTGCCGGGCCGCGTGCTCCGCTTTACCCCGGCAGACCGCTACGACAAGGTGCCGCACATGGGCTGGAACCAGGTCGAGACACGGGCCGCGCATCCGGTCTTCGAGGGCATCACGCCGGGCAGCGAGTTCTACTTCGTTCACAGCTACTACCCGGCACCGGCGGATCCCGCCTGCATCCTGGGCACCACGGATTACGCGGGGGTGACGTTTGCCTCGGCCCTCGCCCGCGGCAGCATCGTCGCCACCCAGTTCCATCCCGAGAAGTCCGGACGGGCCGGACTGCAGCTGCTGGAGAATTTCTGCCGCTGGCAACCCGCGGGAACGGAGGCGGTCCCATGCTGACACGACGCATCATCCCCTGCCTGGATATCCGCAACAAGGTCGTCACCAAGGGCGTCCGCTTCCAGAACAACGTGGACCTCGGCGACCCGGTCGAGATGGCGGCCCGCTATTACGAGGACGGTTGCGATGAACTGGTATTCTACGATATCACCGCCTCGGCGGAAGGACGCCCGATTGATATCGAGATGGTGACGGAGGTCGCCAAGGCCGTTCGGATCCCGTTCGCGGTGGGTGGCGGGATCTCAAGCCTGCGCGACATGGAGCGGGTCCTGCTGGCAGGCGCGGAGAAGGTCTCGGTCAATTCGCTGGCCGTGCGCAATCCGCAGATCATCGCCGAGGGATCCCGCGCCTTCGGGGCGCAGTGCATCGTCCTGGGAATGGACCCGCTGGCGGTTACCGCTGGCGGGCATTGCCCGAGCGGCTACGAGATCACCGTGCGGGGCTTCCGTGAACGCACGGGCATCGACGCCCTCGAATGGGCGCGCAAGGCCGTGGACCTCGGTGTCGGGGAGATTGTCGTCAACTCCGTGGATGCCGACGGCACCCGGGGCGGGTTTGAAATGACACTGACCCGCCTGATCGCGGACAACGTATCCGTGCCGGTGGTGGCCTCCGGCGGCGCGGGTACCCCGCAACACCTGGCGGATGTCTTCACACTGGCCCACGCCGACGCCGCCATCATCGCCGGCATGATCCATACCGGCGACTACACCATTGCCTCGATCAAGCGCGACCTGTCCGCCGCCGGCATCCCCATCCGCCGTCACTGGTAGACCACCGGGGCAACCGCGCCGCATGGTTTGTCTATAACTTGGTCATATTTGTCGCACTCTGGGAGCAAGTCGTTTAAGTTTTCCGGTTAAGCGTATCCGGTTAAGGGTGGCGACTAAGAAAGCGAGCAAGTGCAACAACACTTAAACCCACACTTAAGCACACACTTAACCGCCACTCTTACTCGGATACTCTTACCCGACCCGCTTCATCGACTCCATTTACCCCCCTCGTTTTCGCCCGGACCCCGGGTGGCCGCGCGTATGCCGGTTTGTTTGCTTGCTTTCCCGCCGTGCCGGATCCATGATGGCGGCGTTACACATATAGGAAAAAACGAGATGACCGACCGGCAGCACATCCTAAACGCGCTTGGCACCATCATTGACCCCGATTTCCAGCGGGATATCGTCTCGCTGGGGTTCGTGAAGGATATAGTCATCACGGGCGGAACCGTGGACTTCACCATCGAACTGACGACCCCCGCCTGCCCGATCAAGGACCAGTTCAAGGCTGACGCGGAACAGGCGGTCCTGGCGCTGCCCGGCATCAAGGCGGTCAACGTGACCATGACGGCCAGAAAACACCCGGCCCGCAAACTGGCCCGCGGCAGCGGCCTTGGCCGGGTCACCAACATCCTGGCGGTGAGCTCCTGCAAGGGCGGTGTCGGGAAATCCACGGTGGCCGCGATGCTCGCCTTCAACCTGGAACGCCGGGGTCTGCGCGTCGGCATCCTGGATGCCGACATCTTCGGACCCTCGGCCCCCACCCTGTTCAACTTGCACGATATCGGCGTTGAAACCACCCCGGATAATTACATCCTGCCGCGGCGGTTCATGAATCTCAAGGTCATGTCCTTCGGTTTCATCACTGGCGACAAACCGTCGGTCATGCGGGGGCCGATGGTGTCGAACTTCATCCAGCAGCTTCTGCACCAGGTCGAATGGGGCGAGCTGGACTGCCTGATCATCGATTTCCCGCCGGGCACCGGTGACATCCAGCTCACCATCTCGCAGTCGGTGCAGATCGACGGGGCCGTCATCGTCACCACCCCGCACGAGCTCTCGCTCACGGATGTGCGCAAGGGAATCCTGATGTTCGACGCAGTCAATGTGCCTGTCATCGGCGTGATCGAGAACATGGCCTATTTCGCCTGCGACGGCTGCGGGAAGCGGCACGCGATTTTCGGCAACTCCGGTGACCAGTCGCTCCAGGATCGGTTCGGGCTCGAGACCCTGGCAACCCTGCCGATCAATACCGTGATGAGCGGCGGCCTGGAGACCTTTGCCGTCACCCCGGAAGCCGTCGCCGCCACGGACGCCATCATGCGCGCGCTCGGCCGGCAACTGATTTCAAAACCCGAGAAACCGGAGGTGGAGACCACCGCCAGCCACATTCTCCTGCAATGGCCGGGCGAACCGGTGGTTCGCGTCGTGAACCGGGACCTGCGGCTGGCCTGCAGTTGCGCGCTCTGCGTGGACGAGAGAAGCCACCAGCCGATCCTGGACCCGGCCTCGATCCCGGAGGACATTCACGCGGATGAAGTGCGGATCATCGGCAATTACGCGCTTGGCATCACCTGGTCCGATGGCCATGCGACCGGTTTCTTCCCCTACAAGCGGTTGCGCGAGATGGGCTCCTGAATACGGCGGCGGGGGCCGGGACTCAGGACCACCGGAACAGCATCACCACCGCGGACACCATGCAAACCAGGCCGGCCGCCATCCAGGCGAGATGCAGCAGCGTCTTCTCCTCAATCCCGTTGCGGAGGCGCCGGCGGCTGCCAGCCAGTTCGTAGCTGAAGAGGAAGCAGAACCCGCCCCATCCCGACAGCAAGGACAGGCTGAGCGGCGGCACCTGCAGGACCCGGCACAGAAGGTAACATCCCGCACAGAACCCGGCCACGGCCACCGACTTGAGGATCTTCTTTTTCATACTCGCCCTCCAAAACATGAACAGGTCCTGTGACTCCTTACGGAACAGCGGGTGGATCCGTCGGCAGGACCGTACGGAAGCCAACGAAGTAGGAGATGACGTCCGGCGTGAAGCCGTGGCGGAACGCGACCCGGCTGTAGTAGCTGAAGTGACCCCAGGCGCCACCGCGGACAACGCGATTGGTCTCCACGTCGACGGACTCCCAGTCGTGCGACCATTCCCAGACATTCCCCGCCATATCGCGCAGCCCGTAACCATTCGGGGGGAACGAACCGGCCGGGCTGGTGAACGGCCTTGCACCCGTGTCATACGTTGGATGATATCCCCGAGTGGGACTGGTGTCGTAGCTGTATGCACTGGAGCTGTTGTAGTTCGCCTGCGCGTGCGTGATCGTGTCCCCCCACGGGAACCGCCATCCCGACACCCCGCCCCGGGCGGCATATTCCCACTGCGCCCCCGTCGGTAACCGGTAGCCATTGGCAGCGGTCTTGACATACGGCTCATCCACCTGCCCGGCCTTGTAGACCTGGGTCATCGCGACGTCCGTATAGTACACCGCGGTGCGGCCCTCGCTCTGGCTGCGGGCGTTGCACCACTTGACCGCATCGTACCAGTTGAC
>CAZGBW010000030.1:5263-14134 GCA_964523995.1 uncultured Victivallales bacterium
GCGTCAACGACACCACCAGCACGAAGCACGCCAGCATGCCTTTCATCGTCCGTTCCATCTGCATCCCTTCCCGCACAACACCGTCTCACTAGCCCCCGGAAACCCTGTACCGCGAGCTTACTAGGCGGGCTAAAAAGGCGTCAAGCGATACTTTCAGTCCCTGGTCAGTCCCTGTCAGCCGGGGTGCATCCTTGACGGGGGGCCGGACGACGCGATACTGTAACGGCGTGGTTACCCCAATACAAGGAGCTGTTATGCCTGAGAAAACGCCCGCAAGGGCCCTTGGCGTGGTCGGTCTCGTGTTGTCCTTGATTTTCGGCGTCGCGCTGCCAGCGCTGACGCTGGGGATCGAACTGTTCAGCGGCATGTGCTCCGGCATCCTGTTCGACCCGGCACCCTCCATCCTGCACACCGTGCTGATTGCATTCGTCCCGGCAGCCAATCTGGCGCTCATCCTGGCGCTGCGGGCGGGAACGCCACTGCGCCGGCCACGCCTGCACGGCTGGATGAACGCATTGACGCTGGGCATCTCCGGCTATTACGCGCTGATGTTCCTGCCTTTCACACCGTTCGCGCTCATGGGGATCCTGTTCTTCGGGGTCGGGCTGCTGCCGCTTTCGCCACTGACGTCATTCATCATCGCGATCGTTCTACGGGTGCGGGCAAGGCGACTGCCGTCCGGGGGCGATGAACAGGCGCCGAGCCGCCTGGAGTACCTCTGGCGCGGGGCCTCGCTGGCCATCGCCCTGCTGGCGGTGCTGGAAATCCCGGCCGTGATCACACAGGCCGGCCTGCGCATGGCCGTCTCGGAGGAGCCGGCCATGCAGGCGCGGGGCATCGGACTCCTGCGCAAGGCGGGCCGCCGTGAGATGCTTCTCTCCGCCTGCTATGCGGGCGGGCGGATGCCCGGCAATGTCGTGGACTTCGCCTTCACGGTCTTCGACAGCCCCGTTCCCGCCAGTCAGGTGCGGGATATCTACTACCGCGTCACCGGTACCCCCTTCAACATGCTCAAGCCCCCGTCCCGGCCTTTCGGCCGTCGCCAGAACCGGGACTGGATACTGGACTTCGACACCGATGTCGGCGGCGATGCGGTACAGGGCCGTGTTCGAGGCCTCTCGCTGCAGGAATCGCGCCTGGACGGCGTCATCCGGCCCGACAGCGCCGTTGCCTATGGCGAATGGACCCTGGTATTCCGGAACGGGTCGCCGCGGCAGCAGGAAGCCCGCCTGGTGGCGGCACTTCCTCCCGGCGGCGTGGTCTCGCGCCTGACGTTGTGGGTTGACGGCGAGGAACGCGAGGCGGCTTTTGCAGGACGCGGCAAGGTGAAACAGGCCTATCAACAGGTTGTGCGGCGCCGGCAGGATCCGGTACTGGTGACCACCGCGGGACCGGACCGGGTCCTGGTGCAGTGCTTCCCGGTCCCCCCGAACGGTGGCACCATGAAAATCCGCTTCGGGATCACGGCCCCCGTGGATCTGGAATCCCCGGAGGCCGGCGTGCTGCGACTCCCGTTCCTCACGGAACACAACTTCAGCCTACCGGAGACCCCCCTGCACAGCCTGTGGATGGAATCGAAAGCTCCGCTCGGCGCGCCGCCATCCGGTTCCGGCCTGATCACGGAGCAGACGGCGGACGGAAGCTATGCCCTGCGGGGCACATTGCCGTGCAGCGCCATCCTGGAGGCAACGGCGGTCCGCGTGGCTCGCAACGCGGCGGTGATGACGGTGGACGAGGCGGATGAACGCGGCACCCCGCCGGGAACGGTCCGGCAGACCCTTCGCGAAACCACAGTCGCTGCACCCTCGCGTCTCGTGGTGGTTATTGACGGCTCGCGGCGGATGAGCAGTCACGTCGAAACGCTGGCGCGGGCGATTAGCGCGATTCCGGACGGCATGGAATTCCGCGTTCTGCTCGCTGGCGACAGTACCGTCGAGATCAGCTCCCTGCAACGGGCATCCGTCCTATCGCGCGAGCAGGCGGTCGACGCCCTGGGAAAGATCCGCTTTGCAGGCGGGTGCGACAACGTCACCCCCCTTGCTCAAGCCTGGGATGCGGCGGCAGGAGCGCCGGGCGGGGTGATCCTGTGGCTGCACGCCACCCAGCCGGTCCCGTTTACCGGAACGGAGACCCTGCGGCAACGCTGGGAGCGCCGGCCGGATAATCCGGCGCTGCTCGGCCTTCAGTTCGGAACGGGCCCGGACGTCGTCATGCAGGCGCTTGCCGATTTTCCGGCAGTCCGGCAATTGGGGCGGACGGGGAATGCCGGGGAGGATCTCGCCCGGCAGATGGCGCTCTGGGCTGGAACCGCCCGGCACTTCACGCCTGACCGCGTGCGCATGGACGGCGCACAGCCGGACTTGGCGGGAGGGTCGGGCTCCTCCCACATCGCCCGGCTCTGGGCGCTGGATGAAATCCGCAGACTGTCCGCGCAACGCGGTGATGCCGCCCGCGAACAGGCGGTGGCGCTGGCCGGACGCTATCAACTGGTGACACCGGTTTCCGGCGCTGTCGTGCTGGAAACCCGCGAGCAGTTCGAACAGGCCGGACTCGAACCGGTATCCGCAGACACAGTCCCTGTCGTTCCGGAGCCGGAAACCTGGATCCTGTTTGGAATGGGGAGCGTCATCCTGCTGCTGATCGAAAGGCGCCGACGGCGTGCGGAGGCATGATCTCCAGTCGTGCCAGCGGCGATCGGGGCGCGTGACCACCGTCGCTCGGTCGTCCTGCACGGCGGTCATATCCGTGTTGACATCGGCGTCCCGATGCCGCTATAGTCCCCCGCACGCTGATGGACGGCAGATTTTCCGTTCCTCTCTGCGGGCGATTAGCTCAGTTGGTTAGAGCACTACCTTGACATGGTAGGGGTCACAGGTTCGAGTCCTGTATCGCCCACCACCCTTGCCGGCCAGACGGCGGGAACCCTTTCAGAACGCCAGCTTCACCTCCGCCTTGCCGCTGAAACGGGCGATGGTGACGGTTTCCGTCTCCGGATCGTAGGTGCCCCCTTTCACCCCGGTCGCCTTGCGCCCGTCGGGATAGGGAGCCCTTGCCGGAAAGGAGAGTGCTGCCGCCATATACCCCTGGTGTATTATTCCGCGGCGGGGTTGCGTACCACGCGGCGAACCAGGGAATCCACGAGGCTGTACATCACCGGGACCAGCACCAGGGTGAGCAGGGTGGCAACCGACAGGCCGAAGATGACCGCCACCGCCATCGGCGCCCACCACTGGCTTGATTCCGCGGCGGCAATGATCCGGGGCGGCCATTCGTGGAACTCGACGCTGTAGCCCACGGCCATCGGGATCAGCCCCAGGACCGTCGTGACCGACGTCAGCAGCACCGGACGCAGCCGCAGGCGCCCCGCCTCCACCACCGCCTCGAACGTGCCGAGGCCTTCCTCCTTGCGCAGCCGGATGCAGTCCACGAGGACGATCGCGTTGTTGACCACGATCCCCGCCAGGCTGATCACCCCCACCCCCGTCATGATCACCCCGAAGCGCATATTGCAGATCAACAGCCCCCACATGACGCCAATCAGGGAGAGAATCACGGAAAAGGCGATGATCAGCGGCAGCAGGACCGAATTGAACTGCAACACCAGTACCACCAGGATCAGCCCGAACGCCACCCCGAACGCCCGGGTCAGGAACTCCCCGGACTCCTGCATCTCCTTGTTCTCGCCCGAATAGGTCACCGCATACCCGGATGGCAGGGACACCTGCGCGACCAGCGCCTTGACATCCTCCAGCACCTTGTCCGCGCCCCGGCCTCCCGCGACATCACCGGAAATCGTGATCACCCGCCGGCGATCCTTGCGGCTGATCGTGCCGCGTCCCCCCGTGTAATCCACACGCCCGAGCGAGGAGAGCGGTACCGACCCGCCGCCTTGCGGCAGCGGTATGTAGAATTCCTCCAGCATCGCCACCGACCGCCGGTCCGCCTCGGGCAGGCGCAGCGTGATCTCGAACTCCTCCTCGTCCGCCCGCAGCTTGCTGGCCTCGACGCCATAGACCGCCATCCGCAGGTAGAACCCGATCCCGGCCGTGTCGAACCCCGCCTTCGCCACCCGCTCGCGATCCGGCACGAAACGCAGTTCCGGCAGGGCCGCCTCGTAGTCATCCTGCAGGTCCACCAGGCCCGGCACGCTCTGGATCCGGCGGATGATAGACGCGGAGAGTTCCGACAGCGTCTCGAAATCAGCGCCGGAAAGCTCGATCGAGACGGCGGCCCCCGTCGGCGGTCCCTCCTCCTGTTTATCCACCTTCACCTCGGCCCCGGGGACCACCCCCACCGCCTCCCGCAGCGCATCGACCAGCTCGCCCGAGTCACCCTGGCGGTGCTGGTAGTCCAGGAATTCGGCATGGATGCTGCCCAGATGCGTCCCCGCGCCTCCCCCCAGGAATCCGCCACCCGCACCGGCACCGACCGTTGTCAGGTAGAACTTGATGTCGCTGAAGGGTTTCAACTTCTCCTCGATACCCCGCAACACGGCATCCGTGCGCTCGATGCTGGTTCCCTGCGGGAACTTCACCTCGATGATCGCATTGCGCGGGGACACGTTGGGGAAAAGCTCCACGCCTGCACCGAAGCGCGCGTAGAGCTGGATCGTCAGCACGAGAAAGACCAGCCCGAAGAGAAGCACCGGCACCCGGTGGTGAAGCGCGCCGCGCAGCACCCGCTGGTATCCCTCCACGAACGGGTGGTGCTTGGCCGCCCGGTCCTTCTGCATGTGCTTCCCGCCGATCCAGAACGAGCAGACGGCCGGATTGACGATGATCCCCACGAACAGGGAGGACAGGAGCGTCACGATCAGCGTGCTTGGCAGAAACCCCATGAACTGGCCCATGATGCCCGGCCAGAACAGCAGCGGCCAGAAGGCCACGCAGGTGGTCAGCGTCGAGGTGATCACCGGCCAGGCCACCTCGGAAGCCCCGCGCCGCGCCGCCTCTATCCGCGATGCCCCCAGCGTCCGGATCCGGTAGGTATTCTCCACGATCACGATCGCGTTATCCACCAGCATCCCGACCGCCAGCACGAGGCTGAACAGCACGATCATGTTCAGCGAGAAACCCATGAAGGCCATCACGGCAAAGGAGATCAGCATCGAGAGAGGGATCGCCAACGCCACGAAAAGGCTGTTGCGCACGCCCATGAAGATAACCAGGACGACAACGACGAGGATAGAACCGGAGGCCACGTTGTTCTCGAGATCCACGATCATCATTCTCACATAGTCGGACTCGTCCATCACGATGGTCTTTTGAATACCCGGCGGCAACGGCACCCGTGCCATCGCCGTCTTGACGTCATCGATCAGCCGGACGCTGTTCTCCCCAGCCCGTTTCTTCACGCCGACCGACACGCTCGGTGCGCCATTGAGCCGGGAGATCGTCTCGACATCCTTGAACGTGTCGCTTACCGTCGCCAAGTCCCGCAGGTACACCGGGCCGGCATCCCCGCCGCCGATCACCAGCGCGGAAAGCTCGGACGCCAGCGCGAATTCCCCAGGCACCCGGATCTGGAACTTGTCGCCTCGGATCTCGAGATTGCCCGCCGACAGCGTCTTGTTCTCGCCCGCGATGCGCTGCATGATCTGCCCGAGCGGAATCCCGTACGCCGCCAGGCGCCGCATGTCCGGCTGCACCCGGATCTCGCGCTCGCGCACACCGCTGATCTCGGCCTGCTTGACGCCGGAAACCAGCTCGATCTCGTCCTTCAGGTCCTCGGCCAGGTGCTTCAGCCGCCCCGGATCGGTATCGCCCCAGAGCGCGAACGTCAGGATCGGCACGTCGGAGCTGATGTTGATCGCCTGCACCACCGGCTCATCCAGATCGGTAGGAAGATCAGGCCGCGCGAGATCCACCTTGTCCTTGGCTTTCTGCAGGGCCATGTCGATATCCTGGCCGGCCAGGAATTCAATCGAGATGAACGTGACGCTGTCCGAGGACGTGGACCGGATCTCCTTGACGTTCTCCAGATCGTTCAACTGCTTCTCGATCTGCATCGTGATCAGCTTTTCCATATCCTCGGGCGAGGTTCCCTCGTAGATCGCCGTCACGAAGACATAGGGAATGGTGATATCCGGACTGCCCTCGCGCGGCAGCGAGACGTAGCTGATGACTCCCGCCAGCACGAACACCGCCACGAAGACCATCACCGCCACACGGAACTTGATCGCGTAATTGGACAGCAGCATCACATCACCTGTTCCCGGTCATCCACCACCTGGACGGCCACCCCGTCCTGCAGGCCGCGATGGCCCTCGATCACCAGCAGTTCCCCTGGCTTGAGACCGCCGCCGAGAACCGCCTCCTCCCCGATGATGCCGTCCAGCGTCACCACCCGGCGCACCGCGCTGCCGGACTGGACCACGTACACGATGTGCTCCCCGCGCCGCGGGATCACCGCCGCCAGCGGGACGGCAATGACCCCCTCGCGCACCGCCCGCTCGACATGCACATCCACGATCATTCCCGGGCGCAGGCCGGAGGCCGCCTCCTTGATGATCAGCTCGGATGGATAGCTGAAGGTGCCCGGCGAGGCCTCCTGCGCGACAAAGTGAACGATCCCCGTCCACGCCACGCCCGGCAGCGACGGCGTGGTGATCCGCTGCCCGTCGCCGACCCGCACCACGGCGGTATCCTTTTCCGGAAGGCTTACCTGCACCTTGAGCGGCGTCAGGTCAAGGACCTGGAACACGCCCTGCCCATCGTTGACATACTCGCCAACCTCGACCAGGCGGGCATCCACCACCCCGTCCATCGGGCTCGCCAGCGTACACTGGTCCACATGCACGGCCGCCGACTCGGCGGAGGCCGCCGCCAGGTCGCGCCGCTGCCGGATGGCATCGTACTCGCTGTCCGCCACCGACCCGCCAGCCTTCATCTGCTCCCAGCGCGCCAGGTCGCGCTCCGCGGTCTCCAGTTCCGTCCGGGCCTGCCGCTGCAGCACCTTCCACTGGCGGTCATCCAGCCGGAGCAGCACCTGCCCCTTCCTGACCGTGTCCCCCTTGTCCGCCGCCAGTTCCACCACGCGACCGGGCTTTTCCGCCGCCAGCCGCGCACTGCTATCCGCCGCGACCTGCCCCGGCAGGGTGACCGTATCGCTGACCGTCCGGGCCTGCACGGCCAGCACGCGCACCGGTACCGCCTTTGCCGGCGGCGCGACGATCTCCTCCTTCTCGGGTTTCAGTATCGCCAGCACCACGACAAGAACCACCGCCAGCCCCACCAGCAGCCAGAGCACAAGCGATACCGCCGTCACGCCCGCTGTCCGCCCCTTCCCATTGCTCATACCCTCTCCTGTCTGCCGGACTATTCCAGCCCGCACACGTAATTCGCCTGTGCCACCGCCACCGCATGATCATGCCGGGCCTGAAGCCGCGCCAGCCGCGCGGTGCTCAGCGCCAGATTGGCATCTGTAAACTCCAGATAGGTCGAAAGACCGGACGCATGGCGAGCACGGGCGATCTCCAGGGCCCGCACGGCTAGCGACTCGCTCTCGCCGCTGGCCTCCAGCGCCTCGCGCGCATGCACCAGTTCCAGGTAGGCCTGCCGCGCTTCCAGCTTCACAACCTCGCGAACCTCCTCGTCACTGGCGATCAACTGCTCGTACTCGAACTCCTTCTGCCGCACCGTCTGCCTTGTCAGATCCCCGTCCCAGACATCCCAGTCCAGCGTCAGCCCCGCATTCCAGTGCCACTGCCAGTCATCATCAAACGACACAAACTGATAGGCGTTGGCCCCGTGGTAGTTGAAAAACGCCCGCAGCTTGGGCCTTCCCTCGGAGCGGGCGGAGGCAATCGCCTCGAGCCCGAGCCCGAGCCGAATGTCGCTCCCGCGGATTTCCGCGCGCCGCTCCAGCGCGAGCGCTTCCATCTCCTCCTGGCCCAGTTCCACGGTCGCCCGCTCCAGGCTGCCCGTCACCACCAGGCCGCCGGGATGGTTCAGCAGCCGGACGAACGCCGCCCGTGCCAGCTCGAGGCGGTTACGCGCCGCGATCTGCTTCGGCAGCTCGTTGGCCAGCCGCACCTTCGCCGTGAGCTCGTCGAACTCGGAAGCCGCCCCGTGGCGGCGGCGTTCCTCCACCTGCGCCGCATAGGCCCGGAGCTGCTCGACCGAGGCCTCCTGCACCCCCACGGCCTCCCCCGCCAGCAGCAGCCCGTAGAACTGCACCTCGATATCGCGGACCAGCGCGGCCTCCGTCGCCCGCCGCGCGACATCGGCAGAGTCCCGGAGCAGGCCTGCCGCCCGCCAGGCCGCGCCCACCTGTCCGCCACTGTAAAGCAGTTGGGAAACGCCCGCCGTCGCCTCGACATTATCCTCCGTGCCCATCGGGACGGTCCCGTCCCCGAAATTGATGGACTGGACATCATCCAGGCGCGTATAACCGGCACTGAGCTTGACATGCGGCAACGCCAGCGACCCGGCCTGCCCGATCTGCGTGTGCGCGATATCCTCCTCCAGCCGCGCCCGCCGCGCCGATGTGCTCTGCTCCAGTCCGAACCGGATGCACTGGTCCAGGGTATAGACCGACTCCGCCGCGGCAGACGCCGCCACCGATATCATCAACAGGAATAAGACACCACCACGCATCTTGGACCGCCTCTCCAGATTACCCAGGGGGGGGAGACGCGCCGGACTCCATTTGCCGGGCGCGAGCGGGAGAAAGTAAAACAGACACACCCCGCGCACTCAAGACAAAACCGCCCGCCGGCGTTTGAGGGCTAGGGCTGCCCGGCGGCGGGCGGCTCCAGGCGGCGGACCGCACGGACAAGGGCGGTGGCAAGTACGGCGACCATGATGGCGACGGCGGCAATGAAGAACAACCGGCTTCCCAGCAGGCCGCTCCAGGTGCGGCCCGGCTTGC
>CAZGBW010000031.1:0-14018 GCA_964523995.1 uncultured Victivallales bacterium
CCAGGATCAGGACGTGTTCCGCGTCGCGGCATTGCTGGTAGACGAATCCACTGCTGCTGGAGATGCGCTCTTCCAGTGGGCGCTGCGCCATGGCCGCCGCCTCCAATCCGGCCTCTGCCATCAACGCCTCTTCCACGGCGGACAGTAATGGTTCGAGGCTGCCGGTCGTCTCGATCGCGAAGTAGGATACCCGCTGCCCCGCCTCCGAGGCAATCTGTACCGCGCAGGCTGTCCGCACAGGCTCGTCCAGTCCGGTCAGGAACAGTTTTCTCGTACACCGCAGGGCGTTGATCAATTCCGGCAGCCGTTCCGTCACGGATGGGTGGAGAGGCGCGGCTGGCGGCAGGCAGAAGCGTGTCAGCCCGAGAAAGTCAATGGCCGCATCTGCAACAGCCTTCCGGGGAGGATAGTGGTAAAACTGCCCTTTTCCGCCCGAGCGCGACAGCAGATGGTGCCGCTCCAGGATCGCCAGGTAATCAAGCAGTGTGCGCGGTGGAATGTCGGGCAGGGCGGTGGCGGCATCGCGTCGCATGAAGGGGTTGCCCGATTGGGCGAGCAGAAATCGCGCCAGGGCGGCAGCTTTCTGTTCGCGTCCGGCGGTTGCCGGTAGCAGACGCGACAGGCAGGCGACCAGCGGTTGCTCCGTTGCGCATGTCGCCTCATCGCCAGTGGACAAGGAGGCGGCAACCGGAGTCGCGTTCCTAGCCACGCTGTACCGGGGCGCATGGCGTTCGAATTGCCGGGTAATGGCATGGACAAAGGCGTCCGGATCCGGACGACGCTCGGCGCACACCACTGCGGAATCCACTGCGGTCGCCAGCGCCCGGAAATTGCCAGGCCATACGCGGGCCGTTGCCAGCGGGATCAGGGGACGTGCGATATCTCTCCCTATGCGCGTCTGGCAGGCCAGCAAATCGCCGGTGGAAGGAGTGTCCGACGGGCTGGTGCCGTTGTGTCGGGATTGCGGTTCCCCGTCCTTCCATATCGCGATAATGTCACGCCCGTCCCGACACTTGGAGATGGCACGGATGCCGAAATAGGCGATGGCCGGTGCCAGATCCTCGGGGCGTTCCTCGACGCCGGGAACGAAGACCTGCTTGCCTAGGCGTGCGAGCAGCGCCGGGCGCATTTTTCCAGGTGACAGTTCGGTGGCTGCAATCACGATGACGCCCGTGGTGGCATAGTCCTGGTCATCGCCCAGGGCGGAGGCACTTCCGTGTTCAGGATCAAGCGCTCGCAGGAGCGCGGGTACGACGTCTTCCGGCAGATCCCCGATCTCGTCGAGAAACAGGACCCCGCCTTCCGCCTGCCGGAACAGGCCCTTGCGGTCGCGGTCGGCACTGGTGAAGGCACCCTTGACATGGCCGAACAGTTCACTGGCGGCCGTGCCGGACGACAGCGCCCCGCAGTTGATGGACTTGAACGGAGGATCACCCGGCGTCTGACGGGCGAACTCCTCGTGGAAATAGCGGGCGGCGTGTTCCTTGCCGACACCGGAGGGACCGAACAGGACACATCGGCGACCATGACAGGCGTAGGTTGCCAGTTCCTTGTAGATCTCCAGCATCCGCTGGCTGCGCAGTGTAAAACCGTCTGTTGCCATACTCGCCTTTCGCGTGACTGCAATGTGCCGATGTGCGGACGTTATAGCGGTTTTTCCGTATCCAGGTCAACAGCGGGTTTGGCTTTTCATGCTCAATCAGCAGGCTCGTAGCTCCTGCTGTACTGTGTTCCGTATGCTACTCTGAGTACAGCAGGCGCTACGAGCCTGCTGCCTGGCGGAGCAGTGGGTTCGCAGCCTCCGCTGTACTTATTTTCGTGCGGGAATCGTGCGGGTTCGCGCATCTTTGGCGCGAAGGACGATTCCGGTATCGCGGAAATGCCCGCATTCCGGCCAAACCAGGGATGGCACGCTAGTTGCATAAGGAATGGGCGTGCGCTGGCGGATAGCGCTCGACTGCATACCCGAGGGGAGAATTGACGATCATGGTCGCGAAAGCAGCAACACAGCCCATACAGCCCGGTACCGAAAGCGCGGTTGCAGGACCGGGAGCCGACTTGATCCAAGCGCTTGAAAGAGAAGCTATCCGTAACGGGTTCAGCCTGTTGCGACACGATGGGCTCGACGTGTTACTGGAGTCCGAAGCGGTACGGCTGCGGTTGAGTGTGATGCCAGACGGACGGTGCGCGGTGAAGGGCTATATCCCCCGCGAGGCCCAGATGGCCGAGTTCCTTCTCGAGGAAAACGATCCGGCATGGTGGACCGGGATCGAGAATGGTCTGATTCTGCGTTGTCTCGCGGCAGTCGATGTGCCGAGCGGTGCTGCCGCCATACGCGGTCTTCATTCGGTAACGGTGCTGACCCGAAGGAAGCAGGATATGGCGCTTCTGCGTCCCATCGGCAACCGATCCCAATTGCCTCCAGTACCGTCCGCATGGGTGGATCTAGGGCGCTTGATCCTGGGACGGACACGGGCCTTGGCGGTGCGAGGCTCTTCCCTGGAAGACCTCTGGGCCTGGCTGATCGCCTTTTTACCTCCCGATGATCGCTTCATGGTCCGTCCCGAGGCGCTATTGACGGAAGCGGACAAGGTGGCGCGCTTCCTCCGTGATGAATCGGGAGCGCACAAAGGACTTTGCTTCGTCGCGAATATCGCCTGTCTTCCGACCGATGCCACACGAGCCTTGTTCCTCGATGTGTTTGCCGAACTGAAGATGGCCGACACCGCCGCCGGTGCCCGTGTGATCTTCCTGTGTCCGGCGGGGATCCTCCTGGCGTCGTCCATTCCCTGTATTGAACTGCCCGACTTCGCGGCGGCCGCTACCGGGAGTGGCGGTAACGACAGTGCCCTCCGGCGCGTCCTTGCGCACGGCAGGGAATGTCCAGATAATAACCATGCAGACGACTTGCTGAGAATTGCACGGCGTACCGTGGCGTCCGGACCGCTACACGGCGTCACTATTGTCAAATCCGCATCTCCCGGCATCGCGCAAGTCGAGCGCATCCGGCAATGGAACCGTCTACTGGATGACGGGATTTCCGACGTCGCCGGCCATGCGGCGATCAAGCGGAAGCTGGCGCGAATGATCGCGCTCTGGATGGCGCAAGGCGATGACGCCCAGCCGTTGATCCTGGCGTTTGCCGGGCCATCGGGCACCGGAAAGAACATGCTGGCGGAGCGGATCGCCACTGTGTTTGCCGGCGAAGGGTTCTTTGGTCTCAAGCGCCCGAACTATGTGACCATCAACATGGGGGCCGCGGGCGACAGCAAGCAGTGGTCGCTTACCGGCGTGGGGGCTGGTCATGTCGGAGCGGAGCGCAAGGGACTGCTTGAGGCCGCCTGCGAACATCCCGGATATGTCGTCACCTTCGACGAGATCGACAAGTGCATTGCCACCGGGGCGTCCGACCCCCAGGGATTCCTGGTCAGCGTGCTCGAGAACGCGGGGTTCCGCAATGGTCACGGCAATTGGGTGCCGTTGGCCAAGGGTGTCATCATCCTCACGCTCAACTGCGGGGTTGATGCCGCCGGGGAACAGTTCAAACCGATCGGGTTCGATGCGAAAGACCAGGCGAACTCCCGCGAGGCATGGGTGATGGGGCGGTATCGCGACTACTTCGAGAAGCAGGTGATCGCCCCTCTGCGCGGGCGGGTTCACCAGTCATTCTTCTTCGGGGAGCTCACCGAGGAGGATCTTCGTCTTCTGGCCAACCGTGAACTGGTGCGCAGGCAAGCGTCCGATGCCGTGCTCGGATTGGTATGGCCGCAGGACGACCTTCACGCCCTCGGCGACAAGCTGATCTCGGCTACTGACCCGGCGCAAGGCGCGCGCGGCCTGATCCGGGAGATCGCGCGGGTGCATGATGAGATGCTGGATAGGCTTCTGGAAATGGAGGGAGCAGCAGGCTCTTAGCGCCTGCTGTACTGGTGGTGGAGGAAAGTACAGCGGGCGTTACAAGCCCGCTGCGTGGGAAAACACGATAGAAGGGGAAAATGACATGGGCAGGAATATGCAACAATCGGCACGGACGGCGGCGTGGCTTGATGCCGTCTCCACGGCAGCGGCATCAAAGGACGGTATCGACAGCGGGACGTGCACGACCGAGATCGCGACACTGAACGGGGAGAAGCTGATCGTGACAGGGCAGGATATCGTCTTCGATGCAGCCCGAACCCTGTTCCACGAACATGGGCTGGGTAACGTGATGATTATTGGTGATGCGGGGTCGGGCAAGACCCGTCGTGCGGAAAGCCTGACCCTTGGCGATAACTATCCTGTGTTCCTGGCGGGTACGCCGCTGGCCGGTATCCAGGTGCGTATCCACATGATCGAGGTTGATCTGATCTCGACCAGCGCCTCTGCCGAACTGCTGTACGATTCGCGTCTCGAAGCAGGCAGTTTCGCGCGGGAGGCCGCCGTCGTTGCGGATTTCATCATGGCGCATGGGACACCGGATCGCGCCGTCTTCGAGGAGCGGCAGAGGGCCAACCGCGAGGTGCTGCGCACAGGCGAGGGTGAATACGTTATGTTCCTGCTGGTTGTTGATGATTTCGACCGTACGTACAGGGAGCTGCAGAACGCCTTTCTGCGCCTCATCCATGGCGTGCGCCACACCTTCCACCGGTTGAAAGGCACGCCTGCCTACTACCTGCGCCTGCAGTGCGTGGCGACCTCGAATTCAGGTCTTGGCACGCCATCGGGCAAATACACGGCGGCGGCTGGCAAGATCGACGCGGCCGTGGCCAACCGTTTCGCGGTCTACCACCTGCCCGATCCCGACTTCGCCAGTATCCTGGTCCGCCGTTTCCCGGAGGAGCCGGCCTTCTGCCGGACGCTGACCGAACTGGTGGCATCCACCAAGTCGAAGCAGCGCGATGGTGAACTTGAAGGACTTGGAGAGGTCAGCCTGCGCCAGGTGCTCCCTCTGGTCGAACACAAGATCCGCCATGGGCTCTCCGACGAGGAGGCCGCCAGTCGCCTGTTCACGGCGTTGCCCCCGGAAGGGGACGAGCGGACGCAGGCCAATCTAATTCTAAGCCGATACTTCGGGCGTCGCCGTGGCGCGATCGGTGAATTCAAGTTCTAGAGGAGGCTGCTATGCCAGTGATCATACAGGAAAGAGGGGCTACACGGAAACGCGTTCGGCAATCCGCCCGGATGACAGGCAATTCGTGGCAAGACGATCTGGATGACGATCCCTGGTACTCCGGTCCGCGGGCAACCGAGAAGGATCTGTTCTGGGCGTGCAAGGCCATCGAGCGGATTAACGAGGCGTCCAATGAGATGGTCGCGCTCGCGGCGCAGTCCGGCGGGTCGTCCATCTATGGACACCGGAACAGCGTGCGGGTCAACAAGGTGCTTAACCTTGCCCTCAATGAGATCACGTTTTCAAACGGCAAGAAGATCTGCGAGGAGTTTGCGGCCCCCGGGCATACACTCGTCAATAATCATTATCTCAAATTGATCAAGATTCCGAGTATTGGCCTGACGAAGCTGTGCCTGGCCAAGGTGGACGGGTGGGGGCGGCTTCCGGTGATCACGCGCATCCTGGCGGGCGGCGACGCGATGCACCGGAAGCATCCTCTATTCGCCTGTCTCGTCCACGACGGCTCGAAATACTATGTGGATGCTTCGGTGGACGGTGCCGCGAAGCAGGGGACCCGTCAGTGGGAATCCTGGCAGATAGGCGACGAACTCGCCCGTTTGGCGAATGCAGGCCATTATTGGTTGGAGTATCTGATGCTCCTGCCCTTGTCCACGGTGTCCATGGCTGTGGAGGCGCGCAACCTTTCCGCGTTGATTTCGTTATGGGTCATCTTGGAGTGGTGTTCGGTTTGGCAGCTTCCGAACCGCTCGATTTCCTGGTCTGAACCCGAGTCCGATGGATTCAAGCGGGTCGGTCCCGGACAGTCGGCTTTGGATCGCCTCCTCCAGGGCTTCCCGCTCCCGATCCGCGCGGATATCCGCTGGCAGCCGACGGCGGAATTTCGGGAGTCTGTCATCCCGGCGATCCGGACCGCCCTTGCACCTGCCATGGACCTGTTGAACACGCGTTGCCCGGATCAAGGCGGTGCGCTGCCTGTCCGTATGTCCGGCAATATGACCATCGCGCTGGGATGGGATGTCTCCCAGGAACTAGCCGGTGAACTGCTCTCCCTGGATCGCCTGTGCGCCCGGATTGCACGGAAGGCAGTCCGGGCGGTGCAGCATTCCATGACCAGCCATATGCGCGATGGATCTCCATCGACCGCACGGGTTCATGAACGCCGTCCGGTTGAACCTGCTGATCTCATGGCCATGGAACCGGTTCGCAACCTGGCCGCGATGGAACTTGTCCAGACACGGTACTGGAGCCCGTTCGTGCAGGGGTTCAGTCATCTCTACGAAAGCGAGACGGAGTACCCCGGTGCCCCCATGCCGCATGTCGGCGTCCTGCCGCTCTCGCTGCGCCTCGCGGCCGCGGCAGGTTCCACGCTTCTCGCCAGGACGCTGGCTGGAAAGGTCCAATTACCCGATATCGTCTTCGCCGCCGACACGTTCCTTGCGGAAGGTCCGGATCTGGACGCGCGCAAACAGATCCATGCACATGTGAAGAACAACTTCATCCGTTACCTGGCCTTCCAGGATGTGGTCGCCACAGCGGCGGGCTCGGCAACCCCCGATGCATGGTTGACGTGGATCGAACACGACTTCCTTTATGCCGGCGGTTGTGGTGTGGACAGTGTGAGTGCGCTCGTCTTCCCGGCGTTCTTCTTTTCCGACAGGAAGTTCGAACGGCTGGTTTGCCACGAGGCGGAACCCTTCAAACGGGCCTGGCGGGCCATCCGATGCGAGATCGCGTCCCTGTATCCTCTTTACCAGCATCGTGAAATGATCGCCCTCAAGCAGCGGTTCGCCAGGTTGTTCGAGGCCGTGAGCGAATTGAATCTCCGTACTGCCGACGGCATCGAACCGGCTGGAGATGGCGGCACGCCACCGGCCTTCCTGGTCCCGCCGTCGGTTGATCCATTCGCCCCGCCTGCAAATGTCTTCACCCGCGAGCACCTGATCCTGGAGGAGGCCAGCGCACCGATCGAGTTCGAGCGGCTGGGGGGAGGCAATCCCGCCGCGCTTCATCATATGATCCAGCGGCTCAGTCCATATTCCTCTCTGTTGCGGCGTTTGCATGCCCAGCCATGGATTGCCATGCCGCGCTTGCGCGGGCGTTTCGCCAACGGTCTGGATTTCGACATGGAGCGGCTGGACGCCGTCATGATCGGGGAAACCGAGGCCCCGTTCACCTCGGTCGATTACCGTCCCGCCCCGCGTCCCGATGTGCGCTACACTGTCCGCATCCTCGTGGACTTCTCGGGCAGCATGGGAACGGCACGGGTCGGGCTCGCCAAGGATTTCGCGCTTGCCCTTGCCCTCGGCCTCAAGAACTTCGACGTGGTGCTCTATTTCTACTCGACCAATGGCAGCTTCTACCAATTGATCGAGGTGTTCGACAGCCGCCGTCGCAAACTCGGGGGACTGGGGGCGCTGGCCTCGATCTGCGACAAGAAGTACGATGCCGGCTGGGGCTGGAACCCGGATGCCGCCTGCCTGCTGGCCATCCGCGCGATCATGGGCCGCGAGCCGGGTATCACAGGGCGACGCAATACCCTTGTCTATCTGGGTGACATGGAGTTCTGCGGATCGCTGAAGGCCGGGATCGCCAGTGATGCTTCCGGCGAGGTCGCGCATGCCATGCGCAAGCTACTGGCGGACGGACACCGCATGGTCATCGGCCGCTGCGGGACCGACCACGATCCGTTCCCGTCGGATGATATCCCGCACGGTTACTTCCACCTGCCCGAGACCGGTATCAGCCACGCCGCGGTCAGGTTGATATACAAGTTGATCCTGGCGCAGATTTCGGACATTGAACGTTGACGGGCAGCAGGAGACGTTCACCTTAGGAGGATGAGTCGATGAAGAGAATGCGGTTGGCGGTGGCGGTGGGTTTTGTGGCGCTGATGTTGGCGCAGTGGGCGATGGCGTGGAAGCCTTCGGGCTGGGTGTATCAACAATATCCGTGGGCGTACGACAGCGGCTCGGCGGCTTGGTTCTGGTTCAATCCGGACACGCAGTGGGTGTACGGGTATCCCCCGGCGGAGGGGTGGCGGAGGTTGTCCGCGAGTACGCTGGCCTCGGGCTGGGTGTATTACGCCTGGCCGTTCGCATACGCGCAGAACGGCGGGGCGTGGCACTGGTTCAACGGGACGGACGTCCAATGGGTCGTGAACATGAGCGGCGGTGCCTGGTCGCGGATGGGCGTGCCGCCCACGCCTGCGTATATGCTGGGAATCCGGCGGGATGATATCCGTTTGGTAGATGTAACGGGCAACACCTTTCGGCATCTTGGCGTTTCAATAGAGGATCCTGAAGTCATTATGCGTGTAAGGCAACGGTCATTACCCGACGTTGTCCGGGATGTGGTGGAGCGCTTCCCCGGCATTAACACGATTCGCGCTCCGTTGCACCCGGCTGGTGCCGAGGGTTGTGCTGGCATCGCGGCCAATCCGGATGCCTACATCGCGAATTTCGTGCTTCCGCTGGTTGCCGCCACGCGCGAGGCCAACGTGCGCCTGATTCTCAGCTACCATGCGGTGCAGGACTGGTCGCCGGCATTGCTGGACAGCGACATCAAACCGTTCTGGGGAAAGGTGATCGCCGCGCTGGATGATAGCGATACACATGTGGACGCCGAGCTATTCAACGAAGCGATTAATCCGGCGACCGACTGGCAACATTGGCGCGACGATTTCGCGCAACCGTTGGTGGATTGGTTTAGTCAGGTTGCACCACAGAATTTTCCGTTGATTGGCAGTCCGCAGTGGTGTCAGTACTACCCGCCAGAGGCGGCTACCGCGCCAGTAACAGGCAATTATGGCTATGTGATACACCCTTACCCCGGGCATGGAACGACTGCTGACGATTGGGAGGCTGCCTTCGGGCACATTGCCGATATCGCACCGGTTGTTGCCACGGAATGGGGCTACGAGGAACACAGCCCCATGGGGCAATCCCATCTGATCGGTGGCATGGACTATTATCAAGGGCTGACCACGTGGCTGGATGGTCGCAGGCTGGGTTCGGTCGCGTGGCTATATTCCGGCACCTGGGAGCCGCCGATGCTGATGGACGACGGCGTGACATTCTCAGCGTTCGGCACGGCCGCCCGGGATTACTACCGGCGCACGGCAGGGGCCAGCATGTATCCGGTCATTCATGATGGCGGAAATGTTGACGATTGGCGGCTTTTGCATAGGAAACGGGAATAGTGACGGTGGTGGAGGCTGATGCGTTGCCAAAGACAGGAATGGAGGTGCAGGATGAGAGGTAGACAACTGATATTGAGGAGTGCGAGTGTGTTAGCGTTGCTGCTGGGAGCGTCGTCGTGCGGTCCCACTATGCCAAGCAAGGCGCGCATCCAGGAACTCCGCCATCGGTATAAACTGCAAAAGGAGTATGTCCAGGAGTTTAACTCGAATAATCCGTCCAACCGCATTGTCCAGTTCTTCGCGGGTGATGAACCGGGGTTCATCCTCGCTGGCACGGTTGCGAATGTGGCCGAGGATCGCCCCTCATGGGAAGACCTCCCGGGCAGCGGACTATGGATGACCCATGATAACGGGGTCACCTGGACGGCAGCGACCAACGGCCTTGACGAGACGAAATGCGTGGAGGCGATCGTCCGCGATGAAGCGAGGGATCTCTTGTATGTCGCGTCGCTGCGCGGTGGCATCTCGCGCAGTCAGGATCGAGGCGTGACATGGGAGGACTTCTCGGACGGACTTCCAGCAGGCATCATCGTCTGTGGTCTCACCTTGGATCCACAGAGCGGTACTCTCGCGGCAACACTGGCCCAGGATGGGATCGGTGCCTATCTCCGGGATCGGGATGCCGATGGCTGGCGGGCGATCGGCGATGGAATCCCGGCGGAGGCGTCCGTCGTGAAGGAACTGCTGCCGACGGAGAAAGGCGTGATTGCACTGACCGGGACGGGGCCGGTGATCATCATCACGGGGTACAAACCATACGAATTCGGGATCTTTCGGGGAACGCCCGAGGGCGAGGCTTATCAATGGGCAAGGATGCGTCACCCGTATCGGAGCAAATCGTTCGAAGCGGTGTCCGTGATCCGGTTGAGTGCGACGGGATCGCTGCTGGCGGGTGGCGCGGCCGGTGTCTGGGAACTTGGGGGCAAAGGCTGGAAATGTCTTCTCGACACGGACTTCGTCAGTGACATGGTTGTCGAGCAAGGAGGCCGGCAACGGATGCTCGTCCGCACGGCTGACAAATTGCTTGTTCAGGAGGCCGGCGTATGGAAGCCTTTTGAGTGTACTCCGTGGAATCCGCTGGCGTTCGTGCTGCAGATGCAGTTTGCCCGTGGAATGGTATATGTACTCACGAGTGATGGGCTGTTCTTTGCAGGTGAAGATGGAGTGTGGGTCAAGGTGCCAGCACCAGGAAGTGCTGACCCACGAATAGTACAGCGGGGGCTATGAACCCGCTGAAGAGCAGCAGGCTCGTAGCGCCTGCTGTACTGGGAGGATAAGGAGGTTACCATGAGTGAGAAGCAAGGGGTTGTGAAAACATCGGTGTTTGAGTGGGTGATCCTGGTCTGTGCGGCGCTGCTGCTGGGGCTCTCGGTTTGGGTGCTGGCGGTGGAGTATCCGAGACCGTACCCGCTTGAAGGGTTGTTGAATCGCCCGGAGTTGGCGGTGCGGCAAGGCCTGTTCGGCCTGCTGGCCTTGGGGCTGGCTATCGGCATCGGGCGTTTCCTGGCGCTGCGGCAGGTGTTGCGCCTTTGGTGGGTGCCTCTGTCGCTTCTCGGATTGCTGCTGATCGCCATTCCCGTTACCTCTTGGGCAGGATGGGCGTCGATAGTCAAGGGAACGGCATGGTGGCATCGGTCTCCAGGGTGGATTATCTCCATGCTGGTCACAATCAGTGGCTTGATGTTCGCTCTGCCGCGTTTGGTCCGCCCGGCGGCGAAAACCGGGGCAGGGGACTGTCCGCGTGCATCGGAGGCCCCTGGCATGGTTGCCTTTGCGGGAACGCTCCTGTTCGCGGCGGCATGGCCGACCCTCTCTGGCTATTCATTTGTGATGTTGTTTGTGCTGTTCGGGATCATCGGGCTATCCGTCTTTGCCGTCCTGCAGGGATCGCGGCGGTGGGCTGGCCTTTTCGTGACAGCCTCCATCTGGAGCCTTGTGCTGACCGCGTCGGCCCTGATGAGTTCCCGTTTGATAACGCGGCTGTATTCCCGCCATGTGAACGACTATTTCCAGGGATATCAGGCGCAATCGGCTATTCATGCAGGCGGCTGGACCGGTTCGCGGATACATCCGCCCTTTGTCCCGGAGTGGAACACGGACTTCATCATGAGCCGGATTTGCAACGTATTTGGCTTGATGGGCGGAATCCTCCTGCTGGTCCTGGTCGTGCTGCTGCTGATACTGGCATGGCGGATCGTGGCCCGGCAGTCTAGACCGGAATCCCGCGTGCTGGCGGCGGGCTGTGCCGCTATGCTGACGGTGCGGACTCTGCTGCATATCGCCATCAACACCGGACTCTGGCCTCTCATGCCGATGCCCAGTCCATTCCTTTCTTACGGTCCTGTATTCCTGCTGTTCGATGGAATGTTGCTTGGAGTGTTGTTGGCACTGGATCGGTCGGCCATGTGTAATCAGCCGCTCACTACAAATTCGCCCTCCAGGGAAGCCGAGAGTGGAAAGGGGAACGGCGGTGTTGTTCTTCCGCGCTGGCCGGTCACGTTGATTCAGGTTGGTATCTTTGTGCTTCTGGTGCTCGTTGCGGTGCGACTATGCTGGCTCGTTAATGGTGAGCATTCCATCCGGCAACGACGGCTGGAGCTGTTGCAAAGCATCGAGGCGCGACAGCTTGAGAAAAGCCAACCGGTACGCGGGCGCATCCTGGATGTCCATGGACGTGTGCTCGCGCAGCATGGCCAGCGGAATTACGTCTGCGCGGATCCGCAGGTACTGGCCGAATCGCCGGACCGGCATCTCCATGCGGACCTTCTTCGTCTGATCGGGCTGGATGCGGAGGAGTTCGCGCGTCGCACCTCGGACACCAATCGCCGTTATGCGCGTCTCGCGACTGTGCCAACGACAACGGCCGAGGCGGTAAGACGCATGAATCTCCGTGGTATCTTCATTGACTCTCAACCGTCACGCGATTATCCGCTGGATACGCCGCTGACACATATCGCCGGGTTTGTGACCATGGATGGAATGGGGGGTAGCGGCGTGGAGCAGTCGCGGGACCGACAGTTGGTGGCTGGGAGCGATGTGCGAATCACGTTGGATGCGGAGCTACAGGCTGCCGTTCAAGCCATCGCTGCAGAGACTCACGCCGCCCAGGTTCAGATCGTAGTGATGAATCCTCGCACGGGGGCGGTGCGGACGGCGGCGCAGGTGCCGGCGACGCATGCAGGTGACAGCCCATCGGCCGATCCATTGGCCCGTACCTGGCGCAGCAATATGGATGTGTTTGAGCCAGGGGGGTTGATCTCGCCTTTGATCGCCGCAGCCGCTTTCGATATGGGGGTTGTCAAGATCGAGACACCTATCAATACCGAGAACGGCGTCTGGACCATTCATGGCATCCCCTTGCGCGATCCCCAGCCGTTCGCCGAGATGACGCCCGCCGAGATCCTGATCAAGGGCGCCAACATCGGCATGGCGAAAATTGGCATCGAGATGGGAACGAATGCATTGCACGAGGCAATGATAAACTGGGGGTTTAATGCTCCCGCCGCTACCTGCATACCGGGGGCTGGTGCCGGAACACTCCATCCTCCTGGGCGCTGGGACGGGATCGCGATTACACGGCTGCCCATCGGCCACGGTATGGCCTGCACGCTGATGCAGCTAATGCGCGCCTATACGGCATTCTTCAATGATGGGCGCATGGTTGAGCCGTTCATCATCGAGGATGGAAAGCGCGGTGGTGCCTCCGCTCAACCGTCACCGGTTAGTGCCGGGGCTGCCGCCCTGGTGCGCGGCATGCTGGAACGCGTCGTGGCGGAAGGCACCGGGCAGGCGGCTGCGCTGGAGGGCGTCGCGGTATTCGGCAAGACCGCCGTTGTCCAGAAAGCCATTTCCGGTGGCTACGCCGAAGACCGCTTTCAAACCGCCTTCATCGGAGGCTTCGAGCGGGACGGTAGTGAACCGGTCCTGATCGCAGTCTGGCTGGACGAACCCGTTCGCGATGGCGAATCCAACCCGGCGGTAGTGGTATTCAAAACCGTGGCGGAGAGGATGGTGCATGGTGGAAATTGATTACGCGGGGGAGGTCAAGGCAGGTCTCCAGTATCCGTTCAAAGTGATCGCCGAGCAGGGGGTGGCAATCCGCCAGTCACACCGTGATTCTGGAACCTTTTGGCCGTTTACTTACGGATTGGCGTTTTAGCGACAGTATCGTTATAATGACGTGCAATTCGGTATGCAGGAGTGAATTGTCCAATTCTTTGGAGGAGTATTATGCAGTCGTCCCCTTTGCAGGAAGCCCGTTATCAATATAGACCCGCTCTACCCGGTGTGTTCCAGAAGCACGGTGCCGACGTGCATGCAGAAGCGGAGGTGGTTGATTCCCCGATCGCGGATCAACAGGCGATCCGGGCCGCGATGCCACTGACGTGTGATCTGCCCATTGTCCGCATTGTACCGGGATCGCCGCGGGACAGGCGACCGATCCACGTCGGCGTGGTGCTTTCCGGGGGGCAGGCTCCAGGCGGGCACAACGTGATCGCCGGACTCTATGATGGACTTCAGAGACTCAGCCCCGATTGCCAACTCCATGGTTTCAGGGGTGGTCCAGGCGGCCTGCTCAAGAACGACCAGGTCGTCCTGACCGGCTCTGTCATTGATCGGTACCGCAATACCGGCGGGTTTGACATGATTGGATCGGGCCGCACGAAACTGGAAACGGACGCTCAGTTTTCCAAAGCCGCCGCCACCTGC